>JAGMDR010000113.1 GCA_023128595.1 Planctomycetota bacterium
GGTGCGGCAGTTATGTCAACATCGCAGCCGCCCTCATCCAATCTCCAATGCCCTATCAGACCGGGTAGGCCGTCAACAGGCGGACAGATCTCATTCGGATCCAGTGCACGGTCGTAGATGCGCAGATCATCGATCAACCCCTTGTAAACGAAGTTTGAAGAAGCGGTTCTGTCAACACCGATATTGAAGTGCCCGTCACCGCTACCCGGATTGTTATCCCATGTGCCCGAACTGCGCGGGACGCCCTCCAGGTATGAATTCATCACGTTCCCGCTGCGCACAACTCCTATATGACGCCATCCACCGGCGATTTCGCTCAGCATGATTCCCGTATCCCACGATTTGGGGCTGGGCAGGTAATCCGGGTGGTAAATGATAAGTCTCTTCAGAACGCCCGTGTTAAACTGTAGAGTCCAGTGATTCGTTGACCCGCTTGGATCACTCTTCGAGAACACACCGGCCCAGTCCTTCTGGGTTGGGTCAGGCTTGATCCAGATCGACAGTGTATAGTCGTTTGCCAATTGCAGCTTCGTCGAATTGTCGGGCGTTTGAACATAGTCATCGACCCCGTCGAAATTGAGCGCGCCGCCGGTTTGGCCCCCGGAAGGCTCCCACACCGGAGTGCTGTACATCATGCCGCTGTTATCGTTGCCGGACGAATCCGTTACAGTCTCGACAAGACCATCCCGGGTAAACAGACCACCAACAATGTCGAGATCGCCGTCATCCGAGCTGACCCGGACTCGGCCCCCAACAACGATAAGGCCATTAATCTCCAATTTGCCGCCGGCCTCTATTGTCACATCACCGGCAACTAAAAGGGCGGGGAAATTCTTGACCGCAGTGACGGTGTTTGAACCCCTTATCGTTAAATCGCCCTTGATGGCGAGCAGGCCGTTGATGGTTACATTGCCGGACAATTCAGCGTCGCCGTTGCGGTAACGAACCCCGCCGGGATTACTACCGGAAGGATTAAAATTGCCGCCCGGATGAACGTATGAACCAACAATCACAGGTGCATAAGCCCCCGGCCCGATATAATACGTCGAGCTAAAGTCACCGGCCTGGATCCCTGGCCAAGCCACAGGCGCCTCGGCAACCCACTGGTTCAGCCGGCCCTCGATACCTGTACCGCTTACAGTACCTGTCGCGAACACGTCACCCCCAATGGCGCCGCTGCCGGCCAAATTGCCGGCACAATACATATCGCCATTGATCGTAACGCGCTGTGAAATCGTTGTGCCCGCCCCGGCCCAGTATGCGATGCACGGATCAAGCCGCAGTTGGGCCCTTATATTGCTGCGACCAATCTTTTCACCGCCACTGAGGCGGTAAGAATTGCAATCTATGATATAATTGCAGCGATCCGTCGGGTCCGAATCGTCGCGGACAATATCGAGATCGTAATAATCGTCGCCGCCGGCTGTTTGCTGGGCTGCATCACCGCTCCAGTATTCCGAGGCAAGATCCTGCGGGCTCATTATCAGTCCTCTGGCATGCGCTAACCCGGAGTCAGCCGTAGAGTCCATTTCAACTCGAAGTTTCATATTCTGACCACACGCCAGCTCAACGTCACTTTTTGACAAGAACCCCAGTGCTGTTATCGTTATGACCATAACGACAAACAGGACAACGAGCAGCGCCACCCCTTTTCGATGGATTATTGATAATTGATTATTGATCATCGTCACTCACAAGGGCATCGCCGGCCTCGTTGAGCAAATTGCCGGCCCAGCCCCTAACAAAAGCGTTTATCTGGTATTGCCTGGAAATATTGTTCTCGACAAGATCAAACGAGATACTCGCAAACCTGGTCTGAGGCGGTAACACATCAAAACTGAATTGAACATTACTGCATTGCGGGATTATGACCGTACAATTTTCGTCGACGTTGTATGCGGACCACCAGTTGGTTGAAAACGCTCTGATATCGCTGAGATTGACCACCGGATCAGAACCAGGAACAGTAAATTCGCAAAGCTGCAGATGTTCGCCGCCCGCGCCCTTTTCGACATGGACCAATTCACCGATATTGATTTGCCCATCGTCATTATCATCGGCCCGCCAGAGGGCGAAATCATCCGGGCCCGCAAAGCATATAAGTTTGCAGTGTCGAACCAATTCCGAAATCCTCAGCGTCGTGTAACGCACTTGGGCCTGCTTACGGCTTGTGTCGTTTGTCGAGTCATTGGCCGAGCTCAGCGCGTATGCCAGAGTGGCAACCGCAGTCAAGACTACACTGGAAACAATCAATGCAACCAACAGCTCAACCAGGGTAAAACCGCTGCGATTAGAACCGGAAGATAGTCGCTTTGTCTTTGACATTTGTTCTATTGGCTCACAAGTCGGTTTACGGTCGCGATTTCTCTGCCGCTGTAATACACTCTGACCGTTATAAGAATAAATTGTGGGTTCGCCGCCCCGCTCTCCTGCGGCATATAGACATATTCACAGCTTGCCGCCCTGCTGAATTTAGCGTAGTTTGAATCGGTAAATACCGCCCCGCTGACATCCTTGACGCCGCCCTGCGTCTCGAGGTATCCGTCGTAGCCGGCGACTATCTGCTCGAATGGAGTACGAAGAATCTGCTCTGTCAAATCGCCGGCGAGCTTGGCCGCCAGCGTCCTTCGCGCACCCTCGACCCGTACCGCCTCGCCGCTTGTAAACGGCAGCAGCACCCCCGCCGCCGCGATGCTCAGCACAACAGTCGCCATCATCGCCTCTGCTAAGGAAAATCCTTTATGTTTAATTTGTAGTCTCCAGTTCATAGTTCGTGGCAAGATAACCAATAATCAATTATCAATAATCAATTAAAAGAGGCTGACCCGCTGTCGGCATTTACTCCAGCAAGGTCAGCCTGTTTTGTCCTGCGATTTTCACAGATGTGCGCCGCAACCGACCGTATCGGTATCTACGGCACACCCTCTTCAGTTTTTAGAGATCCATGTGTTCGGGGGTGTTAGCGTGGAAAGCACCGGTCGTAGTATTGAAGTGCCAGCCTTGCGCGCCAGTACCGAGAGTTGCCTCACCGGCCTCCTCCAGAATTACGTCGCTGTCATTGAACTGGTTCGTCGGAATCTTCTGCAAATATGGACCATAGTCGGTCCCGGCTGCTCCAGCGATATTCGTTTGGCCCGTCAACGCATCGACAAGTGAAGCGGTCCCCGAGCCCGGAAGATCGTCGTTATGCTGAATCTTATAGAGCTCGATCTGCGAACGCATCGTCTGAAGGTCGGTGCACAAACTCGAGGTCTTGGCCTCGGTGCTCGCCTCGGTAAACTGCGGAATCACAATCGCCGCCAGGATACCAAGGATGACCACCACGATCAGAATTTCAACTAATGTAAAACCACTTTTCGCTCTCATTTTCATACCCCTTTTTTGTAAAACTTTCTTCCTCATTTTGTAGGATGAACAACCTCCTGTGTAATAGTTCTCCTCACAACCCGGTGTATCGACCTAATCGATACGTGACTTAACTCCCCACATATTCTTGCGTGGCTTGCAAATCCTCCAAAAAAATAAAGAAACGCGAAAAAAACCTGCCAAAATACATCAAGATTTTCTCTCGGACACCCGCCGGACGATAGGACTTGAGACTCCCACGTCCGAGAACACCCTAAGAGCCCTTTTCCGCAGGGCCTTTATAAGTATCCAAGCAAAATATAAGAAACAAAGCAATCATCGCCAAATCTAACAGTGCCTAAAATTTGAATTGCAAATTTTAGGCACGAAGACACAAAGACACAAAGAAGTGTAAAGTGACTAAAGTGACTAAAGTTGTGGATAAGTTCACTTTAGCTCACTTTTAACTTTCTTTGTGATCAATATATTCGGGGAGATTTCTGACGTGTATTTTTCTTTTCGTTTCGCCGGCGTGCTCGAGCTCTATGCGAACGTAATCCACGGCCCGCAGGGCCGATTCGACCTTGTCCGCCCACTCAATCAGAACCACCGACTGCGGATGGCAAAAATCATCGAAGCCGAGCATCTCAAACTCGGCAATTGAATTCAGCCGATAAGCATCTATATGAAAAATATCCAGCCGACCTGAATATTCATTAACTATAACGAACGTCGGGCTATTAACCTGCCTGCGGTCCTCGGCCCCTGCACCCGTTGCAATCCCTTTAATCAGATGTGTTTTGCCGCTGCCCAACGGGCCGCAGAGGCCTATTACTTCGCCGCCTCTTAATTGTAAGCCGATCTTGCGACCATACTCTATCGTCTCCTCCGGCGAACTCGAAATAGTATTGAAATCTGCACTCACTGGCCGATAATCACTTATCAGTAATCAATACTCAATTAACTCGGATGCTCATTTGCCCAATTGAGCGGGATAGTAATAACCCATCGTCTGAGCAACCACTCCCAACCTGTATTGACGGTCCTGCATCAGAGGTGGTCGGCTATCGGACGCGGGGATCCTGGTGCTGTAAATCCGAAGCTCTCCTTTGAGGCTCGTAACGACCTCTTCCCGGTAATCCCCTAAGCAATCGACCACGGCTATCACTCGGCCCTTAATAGGCTGAATCGCTTCGCCGCCCCAGTCGCGAATCGCCCCGGAGACAACGACTTCCTTTTGAGGGTCCCCATCCCACCAGACCGGACGCGGACTCAGCGTCCCTTTTGCCCTAAACTCGATCAGTTTTCCTTCGGCGCTGTAAAGCCATCTCTTCTCATAATCCCTCTCGCCGGCATAAACCTCCATTCCCGCATATCCGGCAACGACGTCTCCAACCATCCCCTGCGCATGAATATGGCGAGTGGGCTCTTTATGCGCCCAGAGTTTGCGCCCGCTCTTGGCGTCAACCACGCAGATCCCATCGGTCTGCTGGCGCGTCTCGAATCCGTAGAAGACCTCTAAACCCGGATTGCTCGGGTCGATATCGGCAACATAGCAAACATCAGGATGTCCCATCTCTAAGGTCCACAGTCCTTTGCCGTTATCATCCAACACGGCTGCTCCTATAACCAATTCATCCCGACCGTCCCCGTCAACGTCCGCGCTGATCAAGCCGTGGGAGCCCTGTCCGCGGTACTTCTTTTTCTCCTGCGGTGCTTCCCAGTACCATATTCGATTGAAATCCTTATCCAGCGCCTCCGTCTTGATAAGGTTATAAGTCCCTCGCTGCATAATCAGCGACGGCTTCTTACCATCCAAATAGGCGACGGTCAGAAAATTACGGCAGTAACGGTTGTAGTCCGAGAACCCCTCACGGCTCAGCCACGCCGTCTTGCCCACGATCTTCCCCGTCCGCCCGTCGATCTTCACCAGATATTCGGGGCCGGTCTGGACGAGCCCCTTCTCATCTCGCGGGTCGCCCTCGCCCGCCTTGCAATAGACCTCGGCCTTGCCGTCCCCATCGACGTCATAGACTATCCATGGCGAATACCATATCCCCGCCTCGATGGACCAGCCCATATCGTAGCGCCACATCATCGTGCCGTCCAAACGATAAGCCTCGAGCTTATAGGTCATCGTGCTTTTTTTCCAATACCCCGGTCTCTGATACGGGTCTGTATTAAAGTTCGGCTGCTTGATCACATACTCATAAGCACCGTCACCATCCAGGTCCGCAACGCCCACCTTCTGAAAATCGTAATCGCCGCTCAATGGTATGCTGATGTAGCTCTCGGCATTGACTTTCACCCCAGCCAATTTTCGGCTCCGCTCGCCCACACCAAAGGCGGGCACAACAAAAACCGAAATCACAAACACACTCATCCAGCCAAACAATAATCGACTTCTCATAATTCATACCTCCACAACACCACTGGTTAATCCTTCAAGTGCTCATATCCGGCGGCCTGCAATTTGCTGACCCGGCCATCCGGCATCTTCATCTGCATTTTCCCTGTATCGGTAATTGTCCCAATTTGTGTAATCGCAAGCGCCTGGTCCCAATCCTTCAACAAATTCTCACAGTCCTCCGGCGAAAGAGTAAAGAGCAGTTCGAAATCTTCTCCATCTTTCAACGCGGAATTGAGCGGCTCTGCATTCCTTCCGGCCTGCTCCGATATGGGAATCAGCTCAGCCTCTATAATCGCTCCGACTTCGCTTTGCCTGCAGATTCGCTTCAAGTCGCTGCCTAACCCGTCGCTAATATCAATCATCGAGTTTAGCTTCACCATTCCCGCGATCTTTATTGCCTCGCTAACCCTCGGCTCAAATTCCAGGTGTTTTCCATAGCCCGAGCCGCCCAGCGCGCCCGTCACGCAGATACGGTCGCCGACCTTCGCGCCGGACCTGCTTACAGGCTCATTGCCCGCCTGCTTACTGAGCATCGCAACGCTTATCGCGAAAGGATTCTCATTGTTCCAGCTCGTAATATCCCCGCCGACCAGCGCGCATCCGTACTTCGCCCCGGCCCGGATAATACCCGAATGAAGCTGCTTTAACTCCTTCTCGCCGAAACCCTTCGCAAGTGCAGTGGAAACAACCGCCGCAACAGGCTGCGTCGCCATTGCCGCACAATCGCTGAGGCTCACCGCCATCGCTTTATACCCGGCCTGCTCCACAGTTGTTTGTCCAAGATCGAAGTGCACACCGTCCAGCAGCATATCGGTCGTGATAAAGACCGACTCGCCCGGCCACCGAATCTGCGCCATATCGTCCCCGATACCGATGGGGAAGTCCGCCTCAGATAAGTTGCTCCGGCGGGCGAACCAGGCGGTAATTTCGTCCTCACTCGCACTCATCGCCGCCCCAATTCGCCTGTCCAATAGGCAACTTGCTCTTTGGCCTGCCTGGTCCCGGCTGCACCTTTGGTCGCGTATCTCTCTGCAACACTTGCTGCGCCGAGATTATCGTACACGTCCGCCTCGATTTGGCCGCAACGCCGCTTGAATTCATCCAGACTAAGCTCGCTCAACTTCCTGCCGTCCTCCTCGCAGTATGCAACCAGCGACCCAACAATGCCGTGCCCCTCGCGAAAAGCGACACCCTTTCCAACCAGATACTCCGCCAACGCGGTCGCATCGAGAAAGTCTTGCTCGAGCCCGGCTGAAATCTTCTTCGTATTGAACTTCGTATGCGCTGCGATGCCACGCGCCACATCCAAACACGACTCGATTGTATCACTTGAAGCGAAAACATGGACCTTGTCCTCCTGCAAATCGCGATTATAGCCCGACGGCTGACCCTTTAGAATCGTCAGCATTGCCATCAACGAGCCATACACCCGACCCGTCTTCGCCCGAATCAGCTCCAACATATCAGGATTGCGCTTCTGCGGCATCATACTCGACGACGTGCAATAGGCATCGTCAATCCGCACAAAGCCGAATTCACTCGAAGAATATATTATCCAATCCTCAGCCAATCGCGATAGATGCGTCGCTATAAGCGCACAATCGAAGATGAATTCCGCACAGAAGTCTCGATCGCTGACCGCATCGATGCTGTTATAGCTGATGTCCGCGAAACCCAACTGCTTTGCCGTGCTCTTTCTGTCCAAAGCCAGAGTCGAGCCGGCCACCGCTCCGCAGCCGAGCGGCGAAACATCAAGCAGCTCTCGGCAGTTTTTCAGCCGGACAAAGTCACGCTCGAGCTGCTCGACAAAACTCAGCAGGTAACAAGCAATGACTATCGGCTGAGCACGCTGCAAATGCGTATAACCCGGCATCACATCTTCGGCGTATTTGCCCGCCAATTTGACGAAGGTCTTTTGAAGCAGCGTTATCTTGGCCTGCAAAACCTCTATCTCATCGCGCATCCACAAACGAATATCGGTAGCAACCTGGTCGTTGCGGCTCCTGCCCGTATGAAGCTTCTTGCCGGCCTCGCCGACCTTCGCTATCAGCGCCGCCTCGATGGCCATGTGAATATCTTCATACTCCTTGCAAAACTCAAACCGCCCTGCCGCGATCTCCTCGCTGATTTGGAAAAGCCCGTCTTTGATCAGCTTTAATTCGTCTTTCGTAATCAGCTTCTGCTCGGCCAGCATCTGCGCATGAGCGATTGAACCTACAATATCGTACTTGTAGAGCCGCGTATCTATCGACAGCGATTCCACAAAATCAACCGCAAGCTCATCAGGCCAGCCGCCCAGCCGCTTTTCCCAGCTCTTGTCTGTTTTCGCCACTGTGTTTTCTCCAAAATAAACTGCCCACGCTCCAAATCATACCCCCCGCCTCGCACCGTGTCAAGCCCCCTGCGCAACTCACAATCCCATCGTTTAGCCCCGCCACCCGTGGGCGGGGCCAGATTCACCGCGTAACTCACTCCCCCCGTTTACCCCCCCGCCTCGCCCTGAGCTTGCCGCAACGGCGACACAACCCACAACACAATACATTTATCCGCCCCCCGCCGACGGTACGCGAAAAAACCTCCCCATACCAATTTCCACATCCAAATCTCAAATCGGCAACCTCAAATCGAACTCCTCCGTCTCCCTTGCGCCTTCGTCGCAAAATTCTCTTGGTTCTTTTCATCTTTCCCCTGTACCCTCTGTGCGTGGATTTTATAGGTCACTCGGCCTCGTTTTAAGGGTTGAAGAACTTGTAATGATTCTTCATTTTGGGAGTCGTTAGGAAAAATGGTTGTAGAAGTCCCGGAAAAGGTTCCTGATCCCGTTAATTATCCCGGCGAAGCGAGCTGAGTTAAAACGAAAAACAGTTCTTGAAAAGAAAGAGTACAACGCTACAATGACAGCTTGAGCTGAAATCGTCTCCTAATTCAGAGAACTTTTTGTTTCATTCTTGCTGACGACCTACACAGAAAGGCCCTTTGCAATGAGACCAACAGTTAGATTCTTGAACGACGAACTTATCAAACAGATTATCGATGAGGCTGTCAATATCCTGGGTACGCTTGGAGTAGAAATTCACAATAAAGAGATTCTGTCTCTGCTTTCGGATCACGGATGCAAAGTTGACATGGACCGATTCCATGCGGCTTTGACCGAAGAGAATATACAGAAGGCATTGGAGACGGCGCCGAAGTCATTCAAACTGTACGATGTGCTGGGAAACGAAACGCATAATCTTGCCGGTCACAACGTATATTATACGCCCGGCTCCACGGCGCTGAACATCCTTGATTATAAGACAGGAGATATGCGCAAAGCGGATACCGCGGACTTCATTGATTTTTCCAAACTGATAAGTCAGCTTGAACACATCGCCTCGAGCAGCACTGCTTTCATAACTTCAGATGTCTGCGAAATGATCTCCGACAGCTATCGACTCTTCCTGACCCTGCTCTACTGTGAGAAACCGGTGGTCACGGGAGCTTTCACGATTGAATCCTTCAATGTCATGAAGGATTTTCAGCTTGCCGTCAGGGGGACGCAGGAGGCATTGAAGGAAAAGCCGCTTACTATTTTCTCCTGCTGTCCGACGTCCCCCTTGAAATGGAGTGACGTAACGTCACAAAACCTGCTTGACTGCGCCCGACACCATATACCGGTGGAATTGATTGCGATGCCTCTGTCCGGCTTCATAGCTCCTGTAACCCTTACGGGAACACTTATTCAGCATACGGCTGAAACGCTCAGCGGCATTGTCATAAGCCAGTTGGCCTGTCCAGGTGCTCCGATTCTATATGGGGG
>JAGMDR010000114.1 GCA_023128595.1 Planctomycetota bacterium
TGGTGATTTTTGATTCGGGCGAAAATATCGACCTGTTCGATAAGTATTTCGAATTAAAAGAGCAATTGGAAGAAATATTTAAACGAGAGGTTGACCTGGTTGTCGATAAAAAATTTAAGAACCCTGTCTTAAGAGAATCCATTGACAGGACAAGGATGGTCATTTATGAACGATGAAGCAAGAAAGAACCTAATCGATGTCCTTCAGGCAGTCGAGGAGATACAAGATTTTGTTCGCGGAATGGATTTCAAGGCATATCAAAACAATCCCGTTACCAAAAGAGCCGTCGAAAGGGACTTTGAAATCATTGGAGAAGCTCTTAACAGGATTAAGAATACGGATTACGAATTACTGGGGAAGATCTCCGAGCATCACCGCATCATAGGATTCAGAAACATCTTAATTCATGGCTACGATATTGTTGATGAGGCCGTTGTATGGCAGGCCGTTACAAACCACCTGCCGATTTTAGTCGGAGAGATAAAAGAAATACTGAGCGACTGACAAAATAATCCTGAGGTCGATATGACGTGCTTTTCTCAGTTGGCAGCCCGGCGAAGGACAAGAATTGAATACCGTAATGGTGGTTTTATAAAACAAAGCCACAGGAGCAACTTTAGTCGATCAGCCGGAAAAAACAGTGCTCGAATACCGCGTTAATGCGCTAAATAAATCAGGCGAAGGCCAGACGAGTAATGCGGTAATGGCGGTTTTATGGAAAATGAAATCTCGATAAAAACAGATAACATGGACATACCAATTGCATCTACAGTAAGCATAAGAGAATCTGGATTTGATGAGTATTGGCTGCAAGATCAGATATACGAAAACCCTTCCTGCCTTGGACTTGGTGATTTGGAATCAGTTGCAAAAGAAAAACAGCAGTCATCTGGTGGAAGGCTTGACATCCTACTAAAGAATCCGGAAGACGACTCAATGTATGAAGTCGAGGTCATGCTCGCGGAAACAGACGAGTCTCATATTATCAGAACGATAGAATATTGGGATAATGAAAAACGAAAATGGCCACAACGTCAACACTATGCTGTTTTAGTAGCTGAAAGCATTACCCGAAAATTCTTTAATGTTATACACCTTTTTAGCCATTCGATACCGATTATTGCAATTCAGGTCAATATTATTGAGTCAAACAATCAGAAAGCACTTCACTTCTCAAAGATACTTGACACCTACGAAGAGCCAGAAGATGGCCCCGAAGAACCACATGATGAAGCATACTGGAGGAAAAAATCTACCTGGACACTTAACGCAGCAAATGAACTACTTGCATTAGTTGGTGAGATATTTGAATCGCCATCATTAAGGTACCTAAAAAGCTACATAGCTATCAACGTATTCGGCAATAACTATTTCTCGTTCCGTAAGCGGAGTGCCAACAAATCACTCCTTGGTTTTCGTGTATCAGACGATCACGTAGATGAAGTATCAAAGCTGTTAGATGAACAAAGTATTTCTTTCGTTCAAAAGCAAAATCGAATCAAATTTACAGTTGACAAAGACTTCATAAAAAAACATTCAGATTTGTTAAGGCAAATTGCAAAATTTGTTAAAGAAACACAGAAGAAGTAATTACATTGAGGCGTTGGGGCTTTTTCATTTGGAATATTGGCGAAAAGGTACAAAGGCGTTAAAAAGCCTGCAAGGTGAATTTGGAGGCCAAGATCGGCAGTAAGTCAGGCCTTTCGCTGCCGGCTTAACTGTTCTTGATTGAAAAAGCCCTGTCTTCGGACGGGGCTTTTTTGATTGACTTCTTCGCCAAGGCGGTTTACTTCATAACAACAATCATGTTACGGTGCTGCTGTCTGGAAAACCATGAGGAATACCATGAAATGATAAGTCAATCTCCTGATACCGCCCCTCAAGCAGAAAGAGTGCAGATCGAACTGATTCGCCAATCAAGCGTTTCCACGAGAGTTTCGAGAGTCCGGTCGCTTTCTCAGACTACCATGTATCTTTCACGAAGGGCTATTCAACGTGCAAACCCCTCTCTGAGTGAACGAGGAGTGGATTTGGCGTTCGTCGCAAATCACTACGGAGAAGAACTTGCCGAGTGTCTTCGATTGTACCTAAGGTGTGAATAGCTGTGAACAAGAAGCCTGACATAATCGTTGCATTGGATATGGTGATCGGGTGTTTTGAGCAACTTTCAATAGCGTACTACATAGGAGGGTCTGTGGCAAGTTCAGCCTATGGCATAGCCCGGGCCACTATGGATGTTGATTTGGTTGCGAACGTTGAAATTCACCACGTCAATCGTTTAGTGAAAGATCTTGAAAAAGACTACTACATCGATGCTGAGATGATCAGAGATGCAATTCATACAACCGCTTCATTCAATCTGATTCATCTTGAGACTATGATCAAAATCGATGTTTTCATTGCAAAGAATCAGCCGTATGATTCCGAAGCATTGGCCAGACGTCATCCCGACACTTTAGATGAAGAGAATTCTCGCACGTTCTATCTGTCTTCGCCGGAGGACGTTATACTCAGCAAGCTGCAATGGTATCACAGAGGCGGCGGAGTATCACAACAGCAGTTGAAAGATGTCCTGGGCGTTTTGAAAATTCAGGGCGACAAGCTGGATTTGGAATATCTCAAATACTGGGCATCCAGGCTGAATCTGTCTGATTTGTTGAATCGGTCGTTCGATGATGCCGGCATGAGAGAGAGTACCTAACAAGCAAGAGGAAAGAAGTCGAATCTGGTTTCCTCAAAACTTGAACGACCGGACAGCGGAGGTTAGGATACTGCTATGAGCACAACGAAAGAGAACGGTGACAGAATCACGGAAAACCCACAGCAGGCGCACCAGATCCAGGCGGCGATAGACTACGGGATCGACCTTCAAATGCTGGTTGACAACGCCAAACGGACTCCCGCCGAGCGAATCCGGCGCCATCAAATCGCACTTAATACTGCGGAAAAACTTCGTAAAGCAGATCATAAATGAGCAGCGATAGGTTCACACTATTTGCCCGCCTTGCCGGCTGGTTCCAGAATTCCCAATCGCCAGGGGATTTGGCCGTAGTTTTTCCCGGCGCGGTCGCGGTTTAGAACGCCCTGGAAGAGGAAACGCAAATTTTCGGGGTCGGCCTCCAATTTCTCGTCATACCCTGCCCGCAGCAGTTCGCCGTGGCTGATTACGTCGGTCCATCGTTGGCTCCCGTGCTCGACGTTCAACATTGAGGCAAACGCCTTGTCCTTATCCCCGGCCAAGGGGACCCACCGGCCATCCAGCCGATCGGCCAGATACGCCTTGTAGTACCGCCAGCCGTGCCCGTTTTGTGCCTCAATCAACGTCAGGTATTTGTTCATACCCTTGAGCCGATACGTGTGGCTCGCCTCGAACACGTCCGCTTGAAGCGCAACGACAGGGATCGACCATCCCCCCGGGAACCGCTCCAACGAAGTCTCGGCCCGCCACATCTTCCCATTCAAAGAAGTAAAGAAAAGGTGCGCCTTGCTATCGTCACAGATCACCCAGAAGTCCAGCCACCCCTTTATATTGGCCGGCTTCTTTTCGTACAGCGGTGTCAGCTTGCTCCACGAATCCGGTGACGCAATGTCCGCCGTCGACGAGAAGGCCGGGCCATACTTCGAACCCCACGACTCATCCGACGCCTGGCATAACATGTACCACTTCTTATGTGGCGTGAAGTAAAAGACCTGCGGCGCACAGAAATACCCCGGATGGCACTTCAAAACCTGCTGCTCGGCCGTCTTGGCTTCACTCCACTTCTTAAATGTGAGGTACACGACGGCGTGACTCCGCTCGACCCCGCGAACCGTGCAGAACAGATGCCACCTGCCCCTGTACCGCACTACCGAGGGGTCTTTGACGGAAATCCACTTTTCGCCATCGACCTCTTGCGGATACAGCACGGCTTGACTCGCAGCCCACCTGAAACTACCTGTCAACAGGTTGTCTTCAGGCGCTGCGCCCGATGCCGTGCGTTGCCCGGCGTACAGCGTTGAACAAAGCAGCACAAGAACGATGACTATCGTAGTGCGCACCATATTTCTGACCTCCTTTATTAACCACTGGTTGTTTGCCGTATTATTACCCCTGCCCAGCCGGACGACAAGCTGATTTTTTTGTTGCCCCGACGGCAGCGGCTCTGCTACGATTCTCTCGGTGGCCCATTAAAAGAAACGCTATCTTCTAAAGGAGCAATGGTATGAAACGGATTTTCGCACTTCTGGGCATAGTTCTGGCGTTGGTGGTAAGCGGTTGTGCCGGCCTGCAGAATACATCAGCCGGGGCCGGCAGGACGCTGGATATCTATTTTCTCGATATGATGGGAGGCGCTTCGACACTTATCGTTACGCCTTTGGGCGAATCGGTCCTTATCGACACCGGCTCGCTGGAGCCCAAGCACCGCGACGCCGAGAGGATGTATAAGGCATGCATGGACGCCGACCTGACGCAAATCGACTATCTGGTCACTACGCACTTCGACACGGACCACTACGGAGGCATACTGGAGATGTCCAAACGTATTCCAATCAAGCACTTTATCGACAACGATACCCCCCCGAAAGACGTTAGGAAACGTCAATCCTTCAAAAAGCTCAACCCGCTGTACAAGCAGGCCACTAAACGAAGAACAAAGCTCCTTCGCGCAGGTGAAGATATCCCGCTCAAAAACGACCCGACCGGAAAGATCGCTGCGATAAGGCTCCATTGTGTGGCGTCTCAAAAGCGCCTCGAAGCCTTCGCCGGCGATATCGACGCCCCAGTCGAAGGCTTCGAGATGGCAAAGCCGGACACATCGAACAACGCCCACAGCATTGCGCTGGTCCTGACCTACGGCGACTTCAAATTCTTCGCCGGCGGAGACATCACCCTCAACGTAGAGCACCACCTCGCACATCCCGTCAACCGCATTGGAAAGGTCGATCTCTACCAGGTAACGCACCACGGCCTCGACCGAAGCAACAACACGATCCTGCTAAAGGCCCTGAGCCCCACCGTAGCGGTAGCAATGAACGGACCAAGAAAGGGTATCCAGCCCAGAACCTTCGCCGCCCTAAACGCCCTGCCAAGCCTAAAAGCAATCTACCAAATCCACTACAACACCCAATACGGCGAAAAAGGCAACCCACCCCCACAATTCATCGCCAACAAAGACAACCCCACAAAAGGCCAATACATAAAAGCCGCCGTAAACCCGAAACAAGGCAGCTTCACCGTCCAAATCGGCCCAGACGGGAAGAAACGAAGGTTTACAATCCAGTGACGGATTGGTCTGGCCCAAAGGACTTGCCGGGGCGTTTTTCTCTTGAATAGACGAGCCTGGCGGACTACAATTAAGACTATGGCAGAGACAGGCCTAAAAGACACTATAAGAGCAATCGCCACGGAGTTCCAGGTCGCCGCGGTCTGGATGTTCGGCTCGGCTCTTGAGGATGAGCAGGCCGCAACCGATATCGACTTGGCCGTGGAGGGCCTTGCACCCGAGAGATTCTTCGATTTCTACGGTCGGTTGTTCTTCGAGCTTCCGAAACCCGTTGATCTGGTCGACCTATCCCAGAATCCGCCCATCGCCGCAATCATACGCGAAAAAGGAGTCCGCATCTATGAGCGCCGAGAGTGACTACGTATCTTCCGAGGCCGCCAACGTCCACCGCTCAGCGAAGATGATCGAAGAACTCCTCGCCAAAGATGCCCTTACGCAATATGAGGTCATCGCACTTGGAAAACTCCTCCAGGATGTCTATACGGGCCTGGAGCGCATCCTGCGGACCCTCTGCGAAAGCAAGGGAATCAAAGCCAAGAAGACCGAGAGCTGGCACAAAGACCTCTTGCTCGCGGCCAAAGAGGCGTCGCTGATCACGCCGCCTCAATTCGAGGCATTCCGGAACCTTCTGCTATTCAGACACATGCAAATACATGGTTACGGCTTCATGCTCGACGAAAAACGCCTCCGACAACTCGGAAAACCTGTTCCCACCCTCTGCCGAGACTTCCTTGCAAAACTCACGTGACCTGGACGCATACCAACACAACGACCGTCACCATCCAAATCGGCCCCGAGGGAGATAAGCGAACATACCCAATCCAACCGTAGGGTAGATATGTAGAAAAACACGACGATTAGCCCCGGTCCGCCTGCGGCGGATGACCGGGGCCAATACCGCACCGCCACCCATCCCCGCCCATCGCCGCAATCCCACGCGAAAAAGGAGTTCCCATCTATGAGCCCCGAGAGTGATTACATATCTTCCGAGTCCGCCAACATCCGCCGCACCGCCGGCGGCAGCCTCGCAGCTTGGGGATCGCTTTTCAATTCGGATATCCATCTAAACCACGCAGGATGGGCTCTGCACACCGAAACAACCTAACCAGGGACAACTTCCGGTGTTACCATCCAATTGATCTCCCAATGATTGCCCGACGGTTGTTCGAGGCAGCCTATGGCGACTGGTTTGAATGCTATGGGGTAGCCGCAATCTGAATCCGTCAAAAGCAGCGAGGCTAATCTGCCTACGAACGGCAGATGGCCGACGATCATAACGTCCTGCTCGGCCGACTCAATTTCCTCCCTGATGGGCGTAACGTCGTCATTTGGGGCCAGTCCGGTGTGAGCGGCGATCTCTTCTCTAACGGTAACAGCTTCGCCTAATATCTCGGCCGTCTGCTCAGCGCGTCTCTTGCCGCTGTGCCGGATGTAATCGACGGATATATTCAGAGGTTTGAGAAAATCGGCGACCTTTTTGACCTCTCGCAGCCCTTCTTCGGTCAACCCGCGCTGCGGGTCAACATCGCTCGAAGCGGCCTTTCCGTGCCGGACAAGATACAATCTCATTTTACCACCTCCCTTTCTCATAGTCCATGCACACCATTATAACAAGTCTCCCTCGCTTGGCAATCGCCTCTAATATGTCGTTGGTAGGGTTGTCTGTATTTGGAATACGCGGCTTGGAAATAGGCATTGGGGGCCAGGAGGTTGTAGGATGGTTAGTGTGAGAAGTTCAAACCTGTGGCGCGGAATCACTATACTCTTGGTTATCTCCTGTTGTGGTATGGTGGCTTTTTCTGCAATATCGGCAAATTACTCCGTATCTACTTATGAATGCCCCACTGTCGTGTAGGTGATTTCCCTTGACACCGGCACATACCGGATATATACTAATGTTTGACTGTCGGGACATATTGCGTCAGGAGCTTAACCGTGTGGGGCCTCCAAAAAGCGCGCCAACGGTGGTGTACGTTCCATGGGTTCACTATAGCTTAGATGAGGAGGCATGATTATGCGACTTGCGCTTCTTGTTGTAACGGTTCTGTTGGGAGTAGGTGTAGCTGGAGCGGAGATCATCATCAATGTGGATACCACGATTGATTCTCCTGTGGGCGAATTGGTTAGAATAGTCGATGGAAGGATGCCGCCCACAGTTGTCAACATCAATGCGGACGTGTACGATGTCCAAGTGCTTGGTTACAGCGTTGTTAACTGGACGGGTGGTGATCTGGGAGGATTTTCCACAGATGACAACAGTACTGCTTACATCTCAGGCGGTCGTATAACGGATGCACTGGACGATCCGCTTATTGATGTGACGGGCAATAGCACGGTCTATATCACTGGTGGAAATGTTCATTCTGTTGAGGTCTATGACAGCGGCACTGCCTACATTCAGGGCAATGGCGTTCGGTATTTGCTGGCTCTTGATGATAGCACAGTTCATGTTACTGGCGGTGAGGATTTGAGAGATATCAGCTTAGGACCGTATGGACCGCCCTCAACTTGTGAAGTCTACGTATATGGCACGAACTTCAACTACGCTTACGGGGCAATCACGGATGCTTCAGGCATTCTGACTGGAACACTCCAAAGCGGTGATTTGCTCAATGCCAATTTTGACATTGCGGCTGGAACTTCGATCATACTTGCCCCACCCAAGTATGGAGGCGCTTCAGGAACTCCGGAAGATCCATACCAGATATGGGATGCTAATGATATGCAGGCTATAGGGGCCGATCATAATAACCGGGACAAGTGCTTTAAGCTGATGGCTGATATAGATTTGGGACAGTTTGACGGAAAGGATGGTAGGCCGAACTTCAATATAATTGGGAAGTTCATCACTCATCCTTATACTGAATATCACCCTTTCACAGGTGTATTTGATGGCAATGGTCATGAGATATCAAACTTCACATATTCATCGACTCTGGAAAACGATGTTGGTATATTTGGTTATGTGTCCGGAGAAGGGGCCTTGATTAGGAATGTGGGATTAAGAGATACCCATATCACCATTGAACGGGGCTACTATACTGGGTCATTAGTTGGTCAAATAACTGATGGTGCCATAATCGGGTGTTATGCCGTGGGTGGCAGTATCGCCGGCTGGAGCGATGTAGGTGGATTGGTAGGCCGCAATTCTGGAGGGACCATCTCTCATTGTTTTGCCGATGTGGCTGTTTCCTGCGCACCTTCAGATGGGCGCGATATGGGCGGCTTATTAGGGGCGACTGTTGGAGGAGACATAACTGAGTGCTACGCGAGAGGAAACGTTAGTGCTCGCTCTGCCGCTGGAGGGCTGATTGGTCTTGTCGCGGGTGAGGGCGCGATCATTCATGATTGCTATGCGACTGGAAATGTCTCAGGATCACACGATTTATCAATAAATAACGACGGGCTGGTCGGAAAGCTTGTGCGCGGAAACATCTCAAAGAGTCATTCGTCTGGCGATGTTAGTGGATACGAGAATGTCGGCGGTTTAGTGGGGCACGTGGCTTGTTCTGATGGGTCAGTGGTTGACTGTTATTCCACGGGGAATGTCACTGGCTCAGAGAATATTGGCGGGCTTGTCGGAACCAACATTAGCCTAATCATGAACTGCTATTCGACCGGCAATGTATCCGGGACCGACACGGTTGGAGGGCTGGTGGGGCTCAATAAGAATAATCGTCTGTATTCGGGCATGATCTCAAATTCCTATTGGGATGCACAATCCAGCGATGAACCCAACATGTGCGGCTTGCAAGGCGAAAATGCAACCGGCTGTGATCCCAACTACGGCAAAACTACTGCCGAGATGATGCAGCAATCCACCTTTCAAGATTGGGACTTCATCAACGTCTGGAACATCGGAGAGAACCAGACATATCCCTACTTGAGAACCGTCCTTGCTGGAGATATCAACAAAGACGCAATAGTCAACTTCCTCGACCTGTGCATCGTAGCAGAGCAGTGGATGAACGAACCCGATTGATCCCCCAACCTCCTTGTGCCCTTCTGCTCTTGTGTGTTCTACCCCCTCTACGCTCCACGCTATACGCTGCCCGCTTTCTAAATTTTTCACTTGACATCCAACTCTTTTCCGTGTATAATGCCTATCTAACTAATAGCCACTAAATACTAAAAAAGCAGGAGGGTAAAATCATCATCACCATCAACCGCCCAAAATCCCCAAATCACCAATCCCTAATCACTAATCACCA
>JAGMDR010000115.1 GCA_023128595.1 Planctomycetota bacterium
TCGAACCTCCACGTCCATAATGGACACCAGGACCTAAACCTGGCGCGTCTGCCAATTCCGCCACGCTCGCGTTTCGTATGTCGTATCTCGTATCTCGTATTGCGTATATCGTATTGCGTATTTCGTATGTCGTATCTCGTATTGCGTATTGCGTCTTTGAGGCCTCGCTAACGCTCGGGGCTCTGTCCTCTGTTTTCAGTCCTCTGTCTGTTGATCGCTGTCTTCTGACTCTTCTTCTTTGCTTATCTTCTCAATTCGCTTCTCGGCTTCCTGCAGGATTCCTCGGCAGTGCTTAATCAGCGACATCCCTCTTTCGTACTGCTCGAGACTGTCGGCCAGAGGAATTTCGCCCTGCTCTATTTGTCCCACGATATTGGTGAGCTCTTTGATTGCATCCTCGAAGCTCAGCTTGCCGACGTCGTTTTTCTTTTTTTCTTCCGGCATCCTTCTATCCTTTTTGTTTTTGCCGCAAAGGCACTGAGGCACAAAGAGTTACCCATACTCTTTTTAGACACGGATTAACACTGTTTCTCAGTTTCATTGTGACTTCGTATCCGATTCACTTACTTGTACTTCTTTGTTACCTTACTTTCAATCAAATTCTCGCTTGCAAGTTCGGTTACCATCAAATCGCCGACCTCCACGTCTTGTGTATCCCTCACCACGGCGCCCGTTCTTTTGTTGCTGGTGATGCTGTATCCCCGCTTGAGGACCGATTTCGGATTCAGCCCCGCCAGCCGATTCTCCGCGGCAGCGAGCTGGATCATTCGGCCGTTAATGATCAGTTGTGTCGCACCTGCCAGGCGATTCTCCGCAGCGGTTAGCCGCGTCCGTCGCTCGTTAAGAACCGCACCTACCGCCACATTCGCCCGGTTTCTCAGATTATTCAGATCGACCGTCATCCTGCCGAGGAGCCGATGCGGCTCAATCCTGACAACCTGCTCGTAACTTGCAGACAGCCTCCGGTGGGCTTCGATAAGCAGCTCTCTCATAGCCTCGCCTAACTCTGCGCCGAGCTCATCCAATTGCTGTTCGGCCGTGCGTACAAGCAAAAGCGGGTTTCTAAATACCGCACGGGCCAAAAGCGTCTCTATGTTCTGCACCGCTAATTTGACTCTGCCTTCGATATTGCCTCGCAACCTGCTTTCGGCACTCACCAGCCGTCCCAGGACTTCCTGCATGTCCGGAACCACCACTACCCCGGCCTTTGTCGGCGTCGATGCCCTCGCATCGGCGACCAGGTCCGCCACGGTCACATCCACTTCGTGGCCGACCGCGCTGATGACCGGTATGCTCGAATCGAAGATCGCCCTGGCCAGGACCTCCTCGTTAAACGCCCATAAGTCCTCCTGCGACCCGCCGCCTCGTCCGACAATCAGAACGTCGAGTTTGAGCTGCTTATTGCGGCGGTTTATGCCCCTTAGCGCAGCGGCGATTTCCTCGGCCGCTCCTTCGCCCTGCACCGGCACCGGATACAGAAACAGCTCCGCGCAGGGCCACCGGTTAAAGATGCTCTCGGCGATATCGTGCACCACCGCCCCGGATTCGCTCGTCAGTATCCCAATCCTCTCCGGATACGCAGGCAGCGGCTTTTTGTGCTCATCGTTAAAGAGCCCTTCGGCCCGGAGCTTTCTGACCATCTGCTCGAAGGCCAACTGCAGCGCCCCGACCCCCGCGGGTGTCATCGACTCGGCGTAGAACTGATACTTGCCGTGTGGAGAATAGACGTCGATATGACCTCGAACAATCACCGCCAGGCCGTTCTCCGGGCCGAATTTCACTTTAGCCAGTTTGCTCTTCCACATTACACAAGGCAGCAGGGCGTTTTCGTCCTTGAGGTCGAAGTAGGCGTGTCCGCTTCGGGCAATCACCCAGTCCGTTATCTCACCCGTAACCGCCAGCCGAGAAGGCAGATTCTCCTCGATAGCTGCCTTGATAAGCGAATTGACCTGGCTGACAGTATATATTTCGGTCTTCTTTTGCATCTAATGCTCTGTCACAGTTAAATTGATGACTGTCATTGCGAGCGAAGCGAAGCAATCTCTATCCTTCGAAGGCCGGAGATTGCCACGGGCTTTCAGGCCTCCCAATGACAACTCATCGAATCACGAGTTACCGACGACTACGCTGATTATACGCGGCCGAGCCGATCTCATCAATTTCCAATCTGGACGATACCCACACCTGCGCAAAAGAAAAGGCTGCGAGCGGCGAAGAACCACTCGCAGCCTTTCAAATTGCCGGTCAGCCGCGTCTTAAAAGCCGGCTCGTGAAGCTGCCCGCGTTGACCTCAGCGTCAATCCAGCCGCGGACAGTCGCACGGCAGCTCACTATCCTGCTTCTTCCAGTTATCAATTAACTTCCGGAGGTGGTTACTGAAAACACGGTACGACGGCAGTCCTTGGGCCTTGTGGTCGAAATCGGCGCACGGGTTGAGCGTGGGGTCGGTGATCCTCTTCCTCCAGTTAACGACCGACAAGTTGAGGTCACCGATGTACACGCGATACTTGGAAAGGCCCTGAAGAGCGCCATCGCCGTCACCGTCGCACTGATACCCGCTGCCGTTCGGCGGTGCGCACCAGCACCTCGGATCCGCGCCGTTACCGACGTATGTAAGGAAATCGGCATACTGCTGGGCGTACTCGGGGGTCTCCGGGAAGCAGTTCCCCTCAAAGGATAACAACAGCTCGACGTTGGCCGTTTGGGGACTGTTCTCCGCAAGGGCGTCCGAAACGGTTAGCCGGCAGCCAGTGCGTCCTGCAGGGACCTAAAGGCGTCGGCCCAGCTTGCTCCGTTGTTGGCGCCGGCAGCGTCGATGTCGACGTGGACTATTCGGGCATGGGCGAGGTTCGTTATCACCGACACAACCACTAGGATTGTAAGAACCGGTCCTTTTGTTCCTTGATGTTTCATCTATTATGCTCCCGTTTGTCTTGCTTTCAAGACGGCTCCTTTTTGGGCGGCGAATTCTGTTATCCGGACAATCGCCGCTGCGGTTATTCACTGTTCGGCGTGCTGCCGGAGAGAATCGCAAAATCCTTAAAATCGATCATTGAGTTGTTGTCGAGGTCCAGTCCGCTGCACGAATCCGGCGCGTCGCAGTGGGCTTTGAGCCAGTTGGATGCGAGAATGCCGATACACTTAAGATCGCCAGCGAGTATGCTGACTGTATCCGTGCCTGCGAAGTATCGGTTGTCTGTTAGTGAGCCGGTTATTGTCAAATCGAGGGTTCCGCAGCTTGTCAGGGCGTCGAAGAAGGTGCTGCGGTCAAAAGTGATCTCGATTCTGACGAAGCCGTCATTATCTACGATGACGTTCATGCGTTCTGATTCGACACCGCAGGGCGTGAGCACGGCAGGCGTGTCCACATCGAGGTCCTCGGGCGAACATTCGGCAGGCAGTACGACGTGGGCCTTAAACCACTTGCCCCTGCTTTTGGGGTTGAGGGTCTGCGGTGTGAATCTCACCTGTGCTTCGACAATGGTCGTGACAATTGCCTCGTAGGCCCCCATATCGAAATCCGGCAAGTCGCCGTTATTATCGATACCTGGATAATCGAACGGCCTGGCGTTGCCTTCGATGTCAGTATAGACTCCGGCATCCGTGCCCGCATCGATACAAGGCGACCCCGGCAGCAAATGATAGTCCGTAGATTCGCCTTGGCGGTTCTGATAAAAGCGTTCGATTTCTCCAGCCGACAAAGCCCGGTCGTAAATCCGGGCATCGTCGATTGCCCCGTTGAGATACTTACTACGACCTGCGGGGCTCGTGCTGTACGCTCCTATGTTGACTTTATCATCGTCATAGCCGCCAACAAAGTCTATGGGATGCGGAGAGCACGTCCTACTGGTGTCCAGCCGACCATCAATGTATATAGCCTGGGTCGTCCCGTCTCTGACCGCAACGACGTGATACCACCTTCCTTTCACGAGGAGCTCATCGCTTAGAAGGACCTCATCTGAGTTTGTGGTTGTGGTCATGCTGAAAGCCGCGCACCCTCCACAAGCAGGGTGCCTTTGCAGCGAGTATCCCACCTCGTTGCTCGAAGTGGCACTGTCTGCAAAATTGAGGTCCAACATCAACTCCGTATCGCTTCCCGGGTCACCGTCAAAGTAAGCCCACACCGAAAGAGCGAAATTCTGACGTGGCAGCCAAACGGGGTTGTTGTCCGGCAGCGCAACGTAATCATCGACGCCATCAAAACTCAATGCACCGCCGACCTGTCCCGTTGTCCATTCTGCTCCATAGACGACTCCATCATTATCGCCGGCCGAATCGTGTGCTGTGGTTCCGCTGCCTTCGTCAAACTTCCAATAGCAAATTGGGCCCAAATACTCGGGCGGAACAAAACATGGATCGGCGTCGATATTGCCCTCCCCGGGCCAGCCGCCCTGAATATCGCAATACGTTACAAATGCCGAAGCTCCTTCGCCCAAATATATCTCACTGGGCAGGTCCGCCCACAAGATACAGTTGGTAACTATCGGGTTACTGTCGCCTGTGCAGAGAATCCCCCCGGCCTCGCCGTTGGACGAGTTATGCCCAATAGTGCAATTAATAATCATCGACCCGGCGCCGCTGCAGTCGATCCCGCCGCCTCCGGCGCCGGCGCAGGAGTTCTCGGCGATGATGCAGTTGGCGACTATCGGATCGGCGGAGTCTCGAACCGCCAGGCCTCCGCCGTTCTGGGCGCGGTTGCGCTTTATGATGCAGTTGTAGATCGTCGGGCTGCTGCTGCAATAAACCCCGCCGCCCTCATCGGCCAGGCCGTTGGTTATCGTAAAGCCCTCCACCACAGAATCAGCGTCTTCGTTACCATGGAAGTAAAATCCGCGGCCGAGGTTTTCACAATCGATAATTGTAAGGTGGGGGCCATTCAGCGAGCGCACCGTTATCGCCCGGCCGCCAAAATCAAGGTCCCTGTTGCCCGGGCCGACGTAAGTGCCATCAGCGACGATGACCGTATCCTCATCTTTAGCCGAATCAATACCCTTCTGAATAGTCGCGAAAGCCGTTTGCGGCGTCAGGCCCTCGTTGTCATCGTCGCCGTTGTCCGCATCGACGTGATAGACATCCGGCATTAGGGGCTGACCGTAAAGCTCCTCGATCTCCTGCGCCGACAACGCGCGGTCGTAAATCCGAACATCGTCGATCTTGCCGCGCAGAGTAGCTACCAAGCTGTCCACACCACAATATGACCAAAAAGCCCCGATCGTCAACGGTTGGACGTCATTCATTATCGAAGTTACTGACATGGCAGTAGAGCCATCCAGTTGCCCGTCAACATAAACTGCCGCATTGCCGCTGTCAAACGTCCCCGCAATATGATGCCATTCATTCTTAGAAACAATAGTATCACCTTCAATGTCGTCATAAGTGTTCCAGTCAGAAAACACTCTGAGAAATGCAGTGTCACTGTTCCCAAGAACTTGGAGGACATACGCTCTTGAACTTCCAGGAGAGGCAGGTTCGGTGACACATTCAGCATATTTATATACTCCAGCATGGCTGCTTCCTGTTTTGTAAACCCAATACGCGATAGTGATCTCAGCATTTGGGGTTAATGAATCGTCATCCGGGATTTCAACATAACCATCAATACCATCAAAGTCCAAGGCCCCGCCGACCTCCCCCGTTGTCCATTGTGCTCCATAGACGACTCCATCATTATCGCCTGCCGAATCGTGTGCTATCATTCCGCTGCCTTCGTCAAACTTCCAGTGAGCAACAAGTCCGTTGAGGCTGCCCTCGTAAAGCTGGATACATTCTTCTGCCGAGAGCGTTTTGTCGAAGATCATCACCTCGTCCATCTTGCCCATGAAGTAATCGCATTGATAGGCAACGCTTCTGTTGAGGTTGCCAATGGATGCGTTCTCTGCCTGGGCCGAGACGTCCGGGATGCCATAGACTCGGGGGCATTCTGAGTCGGGATCGCGCGTGAAGACCTCGGGTACGCCGTTGATGTATCCGACGACGCTGCTGTCGGTGGCGGCTACGGCTACGTGATACCAGCGACCGGACTCCAGGGGCGTTGGGCCGAAGTAGCGGCAGTCATCGCGCGAGCTCGACCTTCTGACCGTGTATTTGAGTCTGTTCTCAAAGTCTATCATCAGACCGAAGTAGTTGTTGTACCCGTCTTCATCGGCGTAGCCGACTATCGTCTCGTGTTGGGGAGCGTCGGTCCTGTCTCTCTTGATCCAGGTCGAGAAGGTCACGTTGTGTCCGAGGCTGTCGAAGGAGTCGTCTTGGAGCTCGACGAAGTCGTCCAGACCGTCGAAATAGAGTGCACCATCGATTTGTCCGTTTGCCCACGTGGCTCCGTGGACGGTGCCATGGTTATCGCCGACCGAGTCGTATGCTATATCCCCCTCGCCTTCGTCGAACTTCCAGTGAGCGACCAGCTCACCCGTCCCCTCGCTCTGGAGATCCTCTATCTCCTGGGCCGACAACGCCCGGTCGTAAATACGAACATCGTCAATCAACCCGTATAGGCCGGTAACAAATATGTCCGCTCCACAATATTCCCACATCCCTGCAATAATTAATGGCTGAACATCATTCATTATCGAAGAAACTGACAACATTGCGGAACTATCTAATTGTCCATCAATATATATAGCCGCAGCCCCGTGCGAAAACGTTCCAGCAATATGATGCCAAGCATTCAACGAAGGAACTGTGTTACTGATGATCGTATCCCCATCATCTGCCGAGGCGAGTATCACAAATTCTATGTTCCCGGTGGTGGTATGTATATTTAGTCGATAAGCTCTTGAATTTCCCGGAGAGGCCGGTTCGCTTGGACAATGGGCACATTTGTATATTCCAGCCCCTGGGCCGCTTTCATAATAAATCCAATATGAAATAGTGAGTTCATCACTTGGTGTCAAAGAATCGTCGTCTGGAATCTCAACGTAATGGCCTTGGCCACCGAACTCCAATGCACCGCCGATTTGGCCGGTTGTCCACTGTGCTCCGTAGATGGTTCCATCATTATCACCGGCTGAATCGTACGCTATATCACCTTCGCCCTCGTCAAACTGCCAGTGAGCAACCAGGCCGTCTTGCGGCGGTGGAGGCCCGCCACCCGCGGCGATCACCACAAATTCTCCTACCTCTGCGTACCCGCCGGCATCTCCCAAAAGCCCTGCATAAACAGTATATGTTCCGGGTGACAAGGGGCCCACCGTTTTAGTCTCCGACCACGCGGTGATTACGGCAGCACACCCCCCTCTTCCACCCTCGACTGTCATGTCGAAATAGATGCTCTGGCCCTCCATCCGTATGGACGAATCGTGCGGTGCGCAGCTATCCGGCCAGTCTCCCCCAATAGTAATTGTCACAACGTCCGACGAGGTGGGAAGCGCCGGCTCGACCACTGTTCCACCGGTCGGAGGCCACCACCACGCTCCGGCTTGGGAAGCCAGGCCCAACACTAAGATTAAAGCAAATAAGCGTTTCATAATGTTTCTCCTCTTATTAAAGGAAAAAAGGCTTCTGCAAAATTGCACAACTCATTAAAAGAAAAAGATTTTACAACAAAACAGCCTATCAGTGCGCACTACGCGCATGCCTGTTGCTCAAAACAGGACATTCACAACTCCAGATTTACGTC
>JAGMDR010000116.1 GCA_023128595.1 Planctomycetota bacterium
TCTGTCTCCTGCCTCCTTACTATAAGCAAATTTCATCAACCTATTAGCAGAATCCCTCTTGATTTTTCACCCCCTTTTTTTAGCCCAAAAATCAGGGTGCGCAAAAAACGCCCAAAAAGCGCGCACTTCCGTCAATTTCCAGTCACTTTTCGTTCAAAAGGTATCAAAAAGCGCGCAAAATCGTCCATTTTTGCAATTCCCTATGTCACCACCTTAACCGCTTATAGCAAAAGCACTTAACCCCATTTTTTGGCCCGATTCCTAAAAACCAGGTGTCCAATCGCGCCCCCCAAAATCCCCATTTTTAGCCCAAAAATCAAGGTCCAGCAAAAAATCCCCGTAATTTTCCCACCAAATCTCACCCCCAACCCCATTTTTAGCCCAAAAACGCCTATACCGACTCTTTCCAATCCAGAATAATATCATCCAGACTACGCTTCGGCACATGGACCCTTCGTCATCGCGAAGCTTCACGCGAGGCAGGCCGGCTACTTCTTGATTAGAAAGGCGACTGCAATAATAAGCACGGCGACTACAATCAATCCTATAATGGCAAGTGCTTTTAAATTCATGCCCATACCTGGCTCCATCTCATACTGCCCAAAAACTTGCAGACTCTCTTTGTCTCTAAGAAAATACCACATCCTTCACAGAATAGCCACGCCTTTTTAGATAGCCACAAAGACGCAAAAAGAGCAAGTGGATTCGTAGCTTCCGCGGCAATAATATTGGCCGGAGTGTCCCAGAAATCTGTGACAGCAGCTCAGTCAATTATGATCTCGTCCAGGGCCCGTTTGGGGACGTGGTGGGTGCCATCGCGGTCACGGTAGTATTTGATGTCGCCGTCGGGGGCGAGGAGTTCGAGGACGACCTTTTCTCTCGGCTTGCCGAGGGCGAGAACGACGAGTATTTTGCAGTGGGCGGGGATGTCGAGGGCGTTGCGAAGCTGCTCTCTTTGGACCAATGCGATGATACAGCCGGCCAGGCCTTTTTCGGCTGCGCCTATGAGGATGCTCTGGGCGGCTATTCCGGCGTCGCAGTCGAAAGACTTGTGCAGTTCGGTATCGCCGAGCATGATGATGTACGCCGAAGGCCTTTCTCCCTCGGCCGGGCCGGGCCAGTCCTCAAGATACCCGGCCCAGCCAAGATCCGGGAAGATCAGGGCGTTCTTTTCGCTCTCCCAGGAAAGGATGTACTTCAGCGGCTGTATATTGCCCGCAGAGGCACTGAGCCGCGCCAGGTCAACAAGCTCCCGCAGTGTCCGGCGGTCTATGGCAAAATCCTGCTCAAACCGCCGGCAAGTCCTGTTCTTTGCAATCAAATCTCTTATCATTTCGACCTACCGTTCTATGGTCACCGCCAACGCCTGGCCCGCTGTCAGGACGATCTTGTCGTCCAGCGTTATCTCAACGCGTCCGTCTTTAACTCTGCATACATGGTCGAGAGGCGTCTTCGCAGCGGTAATCGTCACAACAGGCGACTTGAAATCCTCCGGCACGGCAAATGCGAGAGATTTCAGAGTCAGGCGGCCCCAGCGGACGTCGATTTCTTCGTTCTGCGTTTTGCCCTTTCGTTTTTGGGTAAAGGTTCCCCAGCCTTCGGCGGTGGTGAATGCTGCGCGGAAGTCCTCCGGCGTTATTCGCGGTGCGAAGCCCAAATGGCCCCTGGGACCGTGGTACTCGTAGCCAGCTAAGGCGGTATAGACGCCCCAGCTTGCGAACGCCCGGGCGTAGTGGTCGCCGCACTCGACCTCGTTGAATGGGTTGTGCCTGGCCGGGTGGTACCGCTTCTGGATGCCGTCACAAATCGCAAGGGCCTCCTTTAACATTCCCTCGGCAACCATGTGGCCGGCGGCCTGGTATTCAATGCCGGTCCAGACCTCGTTTTTGTAGCGGACGCCGGCGGGCAAATATGGGCTCTTGGGCCAGGTGCAGGTGAACAGGCCCGGCTCACCATCGCGTGCGAACCAGCGTTCGGGTTTGTGGTCCATGTTGTAGGGGCCGATGTCGGTTGCCCAGTTGTATTTCCAGACCGATTCGAGGGCCTTTTTGACATTCTCGGCGGGATAGATATAGCCGAGGCCAAGCTGTTCCGCCCAGCCCTGACCGAACAATTGGTCGGAAAGGCAGCCTTTTTCGTATTGGTGCTTGGGGTGTTTGGCCAAATCCACGACTTCGATGAAATATTCGCCGTCCCAGAGGCGTTCGACGGAAAGCCGGCCGCCGCTCTCGAATATCTTTCGGCAGCGTTCGGCGAAGTCCACATCGCCCATTTCCTTGGCCATTTCCTCGCCGGCGCGAAGTGCAGCAAGATACAGCGAGCCGACAAACGTATTGGGGCCCTCGAAGTTGATATCGAAGGTGTTGTGCTGGCTGTTCTCGATCAGGCCGTCGTCGTTGCCGTCCTGGGCGATGGAGTACAGCAGGGCCTTTTTGATTCGCGGCCAGTTGCGCTTCAGGAACGAATTGTCTGCGGACATCTGGTGTTCGCGGTAGGCCTTGAGTATGGTGCCGCACTGCCCGTCGGCGGCATAAGCGCGGTTGCTGCGAAAGCCCACTAAGCCGCTGCTGGCGTCGAAGCCTTCGCCGAAGTCCTGCATCTCGCGGGCGCTTCGCTCAAGCTCGGGGAACAGTCGAGCCGGGGCGTGGGCGTAGTTCCATACGTGGGTGCAGGTCCCGGCGCAGCAGCCGACGCCTTCCCAGGCCCAGAACCGGCCGGACTTCCACCACTGGCAGGTCCCGGTCGCCAGATTGGAGGCGGTCGAATGCAGGCGAAAGAGCAGCCAGCGTGGCAGGGTGCTGTCCTCGTAAAACGTCTTGTGCCACTTTCTGGTATCGCCGGCGAGCCGTTCGTGATTGCCGAGGACATAGTGAGCGACATCCGAGGCGCTATCGAAGCGGTTTGCATACTCGTGGCCGTTCTTGTGGTTGGGGAAAAACCAGGTCAGAACAAATGTAAACGTGCGCTTTTCGCCGCGGGCCAGCTTGACGGTGGGTGTGGCGATGGCGGCGCTTCGGCTTCTATTGACCGGATAAGCGACATTTTCCTCAGCGTGGATGGCTTTGGCCCAGGGTTGTTTGGCGGTATCTCCAATTGAATTGAGGACCTTTTGAACGGCAGGTCGGCCTGCGTCCTTTTCGGAAAAGGCCAATACCATCGAGCCGTAATCCGGCAGCTCCTCAAGCTCGCCCACCGGGAGCTGCTGCGGCTTGTCGGTCAGCTCTATCTGGTCGATGTTGATATGTCCCCAGCCGCCGGACGCCGAATCGACAATCTTAATCCGTGCGGATTTGCCTTCGAGCTCTTCGACCGCCCAGAAATACCATTCGAGCTTCTCGCTGCTCTTGCCGACTGCGGTCCGCACGACCTTGCCGTCAACGAGCAGGTTGATGCAGGTCCGGCCAATGTGATTGCCGCCGCCGATCAGGAAGTTGATGAACTTGCGCGAGATGTCAAACTTCGGCGAGGTCAGCGTTCCGTGGGGTGCGTCCCCATCTATGAAGGTATTGACGAGGCCCTTGCCGAGAAATCCGCTGACGGGGTTCTGGGTTTCGAGCGTACCTTTTGCGGGGGCCTTCCCGAAGGCCTCGCCGGTCGCCTTCCAGTCGCCGTAGTCGGGGCCCTCGAAGTCGGCGAGGACTATCTTCGGTCGAGGCACCGCTGCGCCTTCGGGCAACGGAGCTTTTTCGGCGGTGTGGACGATTAGCGTACTGTCTTTTTCACTGACAATGCGGGTTCGGCGGTTGGCGTGGACGGCCTTTGAGGAATTTTGGCAAACGGCATTTTCGAGCCAAGCGAGCAGGCCGGTCTGGATGCTTTTTGAAGAAGTGTTTTCAAGCGTTATATGAAACAACGTTGCAGGCAGGGCTGAATCTCTGGCGTTTAGAGGAATAAATGGGGAGAAGGCCTCGAGCTCGACCTTGAGCGGCCAGTCCTTGGCGGCGTATCGGACAAGGCCGATGGGGTACTCGCCGGCAAATTCGACCTTGCCGAACTCGTGGTCGAGCTTTCTGGCGGTTATCTTGTCGTCCTGCTTGACGACGACGGCAAAGCCGGAATCGACGGGCGATTCGGGCTTGTAGGTACGGTAGCAGGTTGCGCCGTAGCCGGTGAAGATGTGCTTGTTGAAGAGCCACCAGAGTCCGAGCGTGCCGTCGCCGCGGAGGTAGAGCTGGCCGGTGGCGATTCCGCCGACGGGCATTCCGATTGTATCGAGGTCTTTGCCGGTCCAGACGAGGCGCTGCCCGCGATTGAACATTCGGCGCACATCCGCCCGCGAGAGCTTCTTGTCCACGGGAATTACGTGTCCGGCACGCAGCTTGATCTTCTCGGCCCAGGTGGGAACCGTTATGAATGCACAACAGGCCAAGTAGGCCACTGCAATAATGAATATCCGATACCTTCTCATTCTTCGCCCCTTCTTATTGAGTTGAACTGACCGATTATGGTTTCAGATACGTATTCTAACCACAGATTTCAGAAATTGGCACAGAAAAATGAGATGTGGCTTCGCGCTTTCGCGGGAATGCCAGTTTAATGGTGGGCACAACCCACCCTGCCGGGCCGGCGGGGGCGGAGGTAGTATTCTTCAATCTCGGAATCGAAGTATTGGCCGGTGAACATAAACGGATTCGTCACATTCTCCCGGATTTCAGAGTCAAATCCTTCGCCGAACGGATTGTAAGTATAAGAGTTCTTGACGTAGGCCAGATTATCTATCACCTGACGCACATAGCCGAGCCTATCGTGCAAACAGAAGTACCTGCTTGCTTGGTGGGCGTGAGCGTCCTCGCCGAGCATCACATTTCCAAGACGATGTGATCTGCGCCGCACGGGCGCAATCCATCTCCTTTCTCATCGAGGTGACCTTAAAGCGAACGGTTACTCAACTTCGGTCTCAGAAAGCATATGTCTGAAGTACTTCGGGTCTCTTAGGTGATAGAGAATGTGGTTGAATTCTTGCCCTATATCGAACAGTACATCCTCAATCTCCTCGGCTTGAATGTCTTGTCTCATTAGCTTGGGAAGGTGAACATCAAGAAAAACCAAGAATGACTCTTCGAGGTCACTGAAACAGTGTGCCAATGTGCCACACTCCTTGCGTTCACTGGTATCGAGATTGTTCACCTTGTCTGACCTGGCTAAACGACGAGCAAGCCCGTTCACATTAGCAGGGGCACCTAACAGTCTTTCTTTATCCATCTGCAAACTTGTCCAAATTTTCCAAAATGTAATCAATGGCCGCAATTTGTTCTCGAAAGTTCTGAATCTCAACCTCCACCGCACTCTTATAATCATACTGCAAAACGTTTTTGGAATGCTCCAGGAGACGTTTTGGGTCTGCTCGTCATAATCGATGACCAGCCGGACGGAGCCGAGTCTGTCGTGCATGTAGAAATACTTGTTAGCCGTGGGGCCGCCATCGTGCTCGGCCAGTATCTGGCGGTCAGCATAGATATATGTCTTTTTCAAAGAGCCATGTTACACGATATTTGTGATTAACTTTATCATAAGGATAAAAGCAAACAATATAGGTGGAACCCACGAGATCAAACAATATATCGCTGCCCTTTTTGATCTGATTCTTAACTGTTGTAGTTCCGGGTCATCGAACGTAACTTTCGACCACCATCCCTTCATCGTATCGAGAGACCCGTAAGAACCATCAGGTGGAAATCCAAGTTCTCTAGAGTTCTCAGGCTCTTTAAGCCAAACCTGATTCATGAATTTGCGTCCTAAATAGACAGCCCTCACCCCAAGGATAGCGGTCAAAACGAAGTTGCAGAGAAAAAGATTGTCAAGCCATTTTGGCACAAAGTATTCCTAACAAAAGCCATTGATATATTTCTTTTTCAAAGAGCTATCGGAGAGATCTAAGTCCATCAATATTACCGGCAGGTTGCCGGTTATGTCAACGATGTATTTGCTTTCGGCCGCCAGGCATTGCGTTTAGTGTCCTCTGAGGCCGGGCTTTTTGAGCTTCAGCACGAGTAAGGTTGGTTCGACGATGTGGAGGTTGTTCAGGAGTGGCTCCGTGTATTTTATGTCGCCGAATTCGGCGCCGTCGAAATGGTGCTGTTTGCCGACGTGGTTGTTCCAATCGACACCCTCGGTGAGGAAACCTTTGTCGCCGTGATGGTGCTTTGCGATTGCGCGGAGGATGGTAAGGCCGTCGCGGAGGAACTGCTCGTTGCCGGTATCGACGTAGGCCTCGAAATATGCCAGTGCGGCCTCGGCGTTCTCCCATAGATAGGCTGTGTCCCAGGTTTTCTCCATCCAGAGCAGGCCCTTGGTCCGGACGCCGTTGCGGTCGTCGGTCATTTTGAATTGGTCGAGGCCTGCGAGGCATTTGTCGTAGGCAAAGGTGCGAATTTTATCGTCGTCGAGCAGCCTGGCGGCCTGGCGGAGGACGCGAAATGCGACGGCGTAGGCAACGTTCTCGTGATGGTCGTAGGTATCGTGGTTGATGGAGCCGAAGATTCCGCCGGAGTCCATAAAGACTTTTAGTCTTGCTTTGATTTGGTCGGTGTAATCGGCCAGGCCCTTTTTTGTCAGCCCGGTCATAAGCTGGATGATGAAGAGTCCGTCGGCGCTTTTTTCAAAGAGTATGTCCGAGTCGCCGTAAGCATTGTTGGGGTAGTGCTCGCCCGATGGTTTGCAGCGTCTGGGGTACCAGCCATTGGGCGTGGGTTTGATGTTCTTATCGATCCAAGCTGCGTTTTTGACGGCGATTTGGCGCATCTTCTGCTTTATAGGGTTCTCCAGCAGGTCGCTGAAGATCAGTAGTTGGTATGCGATTTTGGCCATTGAGCCGGGGCAGAACCAGTTGCTTTTATGCTGGTAATTGAGGCAGAAGGTGTCGTTGGTGGTCAGGCGGTAGCCGGTGATAAAGCCTGTTTCGTAGTCGATGAAGCCGTCTTCGAGGACGTGATCGAGGAGCAAGACAGCCTTTTCGGCCAGGCACGGGTCTATAGCGTGATGAGCGAATGAATAGAGCTCGTAAGCCCCACCGACTGCGTTTGCGGCCCAGCCGGGGCCTTCGAGGTCTCCGAAATCGTGCCAGTGCATTATTTCGCCGGCCTGATCCACAAAACTGGACTTGCAGGCCAGCTTACCGTCAAAAGGGACGAGGGTGCCCTCCGCAAATCGCACCGAGTCCCGCACCGAATCGAGGATTGTATAAGAGGGACTCTCCGGCAGATAGAAAGCGGCCGAGACCTCTTCCAAGAGCAGGTAGTCGATTCCGAACATATACTTCTTGACGGCCTTTTCATTGGCGCCGACGATCTCGACCTTTAGTACGTGCTGACCCTTGTCGAGCTTGTGGACGCCCAAATCGAGGGCGCCGGTCGGTACTACGCCGTTGTTGAAAAGGTCGATGGGCTCGCCGAGCTTTTTGCCGTCGAGGTAGAGCTGGACGATGCCGTAGTCGATGGCCTTTGTGAGCTGGGTCTTTAGTCTGTAGGCGCCGGTCTTTTCGACGGGCACTGCCAATTCGAGCGTATCACCCGGCTTGGCCTCAAGCCACCATAGGTGGGCCTCGCCGCTCCACTTCGAGCCGAAGCCGCTGAGGTCCTGCCGCTGTGGGTTGCCGGCGGTTCTGGAGAGCACCTTTAGCTTCTCGCCCTCGAGTGCGCCCTTGACCCTGAATACCTTGATTGGGCCCCAGTATCCTGTGCGCTCGGCGACGGGGGCGCAGCGGTATGGGTCGGGCTGGCCTGCGGCCTGGTACCAGTATGCGGTAGCGGCGTAGAGGGTGGGCTTGGCGTTGGGATAGTATTTTTCGATTGCGGCCTCGAAGGATTTCTGAAAGGGGACGTTGTCGGTGATGTGCCAGCGGTTGACGGAGATGTGGCCGCGGTTATTCATACTTATTGTTTGATTGTGGTAGCAGTTCTGGAAGAGGGTCGGGTTGCACCAGGC
>JAGMDR010000117.1 GCA_023128595.1 Planctomycetota bacterium
AGCAGGTAGGCCTTGGCGCCGTGCAAGATGCCGACCCGCCCTGCCACGAGGCTGGCTGCGTGCAGGCCGCTGCTTAGGCTTCTGCCGCCGGCTTCGACACCGACCAAGCGAACGTCCTTGTCATCGAAGAAGCTGGAAAAAATGCCTATTGCATTGCTGCCGCCGCCGACACAGGCGACGACCATGTCGGGCAGTCTGCCGATCCCATCGAGGCACTGCTGCTTAGTCTCTTCGCCTATGCAGGTTTGAAAGTGTTTCACTATGGTAGGATACGGATGCGGGCCGCAGGCTGAGCCGAAAAGATAGAACGTATCTGTAACATGGGCCGTCCAGTAGCGAAGGGCGTCGTTGATGGCGTCCTTCAATGTACCCGTGCCTCCTTCGACGTCAATCACTTCTGCGCCGCAGAGCTTCATTTTGTGAACGTTGACGCTCTGGCGCTCGATGTCGATTACTCCCATAAAGATTTTAGTCTCCATTCCGAACAAGGCCCCTATCATCGCGGTGGCCAGACCGTGCTGTCCTGCGCCGGTCTCGGCGATTAGCCTGGTCTTGCCCATATACTTGGCGAGAAGCCCCTGGCCGAGCGTATTGTTGATCTTGTGTGCCCCTCCGTGCAGGAGGTCCTCTCGCTTGAGATAGACCTTAAAACCGACGTAGTCGCTGAACCTTTTGGCATAATAGAGCGGGCTCGGCCTGCCGGCATACTCTTTCGATAGCTGTGTTAGCTCAGCGACGAAGTGCTCGTCCCGGTAAAAGCGATAGAACGCCTCTTCCAATTCTTCGAGTACGGGTATCAAGACCTCCGGCACATAGAACCCGCCGTAGTCTCCAAATCTGCCTTTATGCTTCATATGTTTAGCCTCTTAAAAGGTTTACATTTTCGAACAGTTTTTTCATTTTCCTGTGGTCTTTTTTGCCTGGCTCTGCCTCGATTCCGCTGCAGACATCGATCCCGTAAACTCCAAGTTCGACGGCTGCGGCGGCGTTGTCGGGATTTATCCCGCCGGCCAGGAAGACCCGCTTGCCGATATGGCCCACTATGTTCCAGTCGAAGGTCAGTCCGGTCCCGCCGTATTTCTCCGGGTGGAAAGCATCCAATAAAACGGCATCGGTGAAAAACTGGTCGGCCTTTTCAATGTCACTCGTATCTTTTACGCGCAGCGCCTTCATTGTTTTTACGTGAACGGAGCGGAACGACCCGCAGAATTCGGGGTCTTCGTCTCCGTGCAGTTGAATCCAGTTCAACCGGCACCGGTCTATAATCCGGCGAATCTCCTCGAATGAGGCGTTGACAAAGACGCCGGCGACGTCTATGAAAGCGGGCAGCTTGCTTATTATCTCGGCGGCCTTTTCCGGCGTTACGTACCTCGGGCTCTCCGGGTAGAAATTGAAGCCCAACAGGTCCGCACCCATATCCAGCGCCGCGACGGCGTCTTCGTAATTGGTAAGACCACAGATTTTGACTTTTACTATCAACATAATAACTGAAAGCTCAAAACCAAGAACTGAAAACCATAATTGAAAAGTAAAAAGTCTTGAGTTTTGCACTATGGTTTTGCATTTTTCGCTTTGAGTCTTACGCTTTATTCGAGACCTCGATTAGTTTTTCCAGACAATTCGACGCGCGTCCATCGCTGATCGAGCCTTGCGCCAGCTCTATCGCCGAGGCGAAATCCTCGGCTAAATCACCGGCGACTATCGCGGCGGCCGCATTTAAGATAACAATGTCCCTGCGCGGTCCGACTTCTTTGCCGCTGAGGATGTCCCTCAGGTGTGCGGCGCTTGTTTTGGCGTCGCTGACTTTCAAATCTTCAACGCTCGCCAAACTGATGCCAAAATCCTGCGGGTTTAGCTCTTTGCTTTGAATTTGACCGTCTTTTAGTTCGAGAATTTTGGTGGTTGTGACCGCGCTTATCTCATCCATTCCGCGGCCGTGCACCACCATTGCGTATTGCGTGCCCAATAACTTAAGCGCCTCGGCAACAAGCTGCATCAATCTCTCATCGGCAACCCCCATCACTTGTCTCTTCGCACCGGCAGGATTGGCCAGAGGCCCCAGGATGTTAAAGACCGTCCTAAAGCCCAGGCTCTTGCGAATCGGCTGAACGTATTTCATCGCCGGGTGGAACATAGGGGCGAACATAAACCCGATATGCGCTTCCTTTATGCACTCTGCCACCGTCTGGGCCGACGCATCAATCTTAACTCCCAATGCCTCGAGCACATCGGCCGAGCCGCATTTGCTGGTTATTCCGCGGTTGCCGTGCTTGGCAACATAAACACCCGCACCGGCCGCCACTATTGCCGCCGCCGTCGAGACGTTGGAGGTCTTGATCGCTCCGCCGCCGGTGCCGCAGGTATCAACCAGATTATCAACGTCCACTTTGACTGGCACCGCGTGGGTTCTCAGCGATTTGGCCAGGCCCGCCAGCTCCGGGGCGGTCGGGCCCTTGATTCGCATGGCCGTTAGAAACGCCGCGATCTGAGCTTGGGGGACTTCGCCGTCAAAAATACAGTCCAATAAGCTTGATGCCTGCTCAAAGCCCAGATTCTCGCCTTGCAATAAAGGTTCAATATATTCGGTTATTTCCGCCATACCCGGCTCCTATGCCAAACCCAAAATAATGATGATATTCGAATTCCCATCTATAGCTTCGGTGTCACGTTGCGCTGCCAGCTGCTTTTACTTCTTCTGCGATTGACAGAATATTCTCGATTATCCTGCCGCCTGCGGGGGTCAGGATGCTTTCCGGATGGAACTGTACGCCGAATACGGGCAGCTCTTTGTGCCGGACTCCCATAACAATCCCCTCGAACTCGGCAGTTTTCTTCAGGCAGTCCGGGACCTCCACCGCGCAAAGACTATGGTAGCGACCGGCCTGGAGCGGGTTTTCGACGCCGGCGAATACGCCCTTTTCGTCGTGCGTCACCCTTGAGGGCTTTCCGTGCATCGGCACCGGTGCGTGTCCGATTTTCCCGCCGAAGTGCTGGACAATCACCTGATGACCCAGGCACACGCCCAGAATCGGGAGCTTGTCTTTGAAATAGCCTGTCGCTGCGAGGGAGACCCCTGCCGTGTCGGGCGTGCCGGGCCCGGGCGAGATCACGAGCAAATCCGGGGCAAATTCGGCGGCGACGGCCTTTAGCTCATCAAGTGCGGTGTCGGCGCGATACACCTTGGCCCGGCAATTACGCTTGCAGAAATCATCGACGAGATTGTACGTGAACGAATCGAAGTTATCGATGAACAAAACTTTTCTACTTGTACATTTCATATCACTTCCTTCCGTCATTGCGAGGAGCGCAGCGACGAAGCAATCTCAAAACTTTCTGTTTTTACGCTTTTAATTTTGGATTTGAAATTCCTATTCTCTCCGAATTGCACGCAGGCAGGAGCCTGCCTTGTGCTGGGTTTCTTCAAATTCGGTTTTCGGGACGCTGTCGTGTACGATGCCGGCGCCGACGCGGATATAAGCGGTGTGGTCTCTGACCTGGAGGCTTCTTATCGTAATGCAACTGTCGAACTGGCCGTCCACGGTCAGATACATCACGGCGCCGCCGTAGTAGCCGCGCTTGGTTTTCTCCAGCAGACGGATCAGCTTCATCGCTTCAATCTTCGGGGCGCCTGTGAGCGTTCCCATATTCATTGTTGCGAGATATGCGCTCAGCGCATCAAGTTCGTCGGCGAGCGTGCCTTTGACGTTGCTTACGAGATGCTGGACGGACTCGTATTTCTCGGCGATCAATAACTCTGTCACGACCCTGCTGCCGGGCTGGGCGACGCGAGCGATGTCGTTTCGGGCCAGGTCAACCAACATTATATGCTCGGCCAGTTCCTTGCGGTCGAGCTTTAGCTCGGCCTCATATCTAAAATCGGTATCGGCGTCGATTTGGTTTCCGATTCGACCTCTGGGCTTGGTGCCGGCTATCGGCCGAATCTCGACGGTGCGCTGCTCGGTCCCGCTGACCCGCAGATTCAACTCCGGGCTCGACCCCATCAGTACGGTGTTGGGCGTGTTCAGATAGAACATATAGGGCGAGGGATTGAGCACTCGCAGGCGCTTATAGACATCCAGGGGCTCATCGGGGCAGGGCTCGGTTATCGTCCTGCTCAAGACGACCTGAAAAATATCGCCGTCGATAATGTGCTGCTTGGCGGTGCGGACGATTTGTTCGTATTCGCCCCGGGTGGTGTCGGTGGAGGCAGGGGGAAGCTCGCCGGCGTACTTCTGCCCTTTCGGCGCGTCAAATCTTGCGATATTTGCGTAGAAGTCAAAGCAGTCCCGGGCCTCGGCGATTACGAGATCGCGGTCGCCATTGGTTATGATGCAGTTTACAATGACGTAGCCTTTGGAGTGCTCGTGGTCCATCAAGAAGATGTTGTCGGCGAAGTAAAGCTCGTAGTCGGGATTGCCGAGCAGGTCTGTGCTGCTTTGCGGGAGCTTCTCGAACTGGTCTATGAAATCGTAGCTCAGGGCGCCGAACAGGCCGCAGGTTATGCGGAACGGTTTGCTGGCCAGGCTAAAGGCAAAGGCAACCGCCCGGAGTACATCCATCTGATTCGTGCTTTTGAGGCGGGTCTGCTCATCGACGACCTGGTCGATTTGTTTGATTCGGCCGGTGATGGCCTCTTCGGAGAATTCCACGGATTCGCAGAAAGCGAAACGGTCCTGCTTATCCGCCAGATAGCTGAGCATGCGGCGGCCGGTATTGCTTAGGGCCTTGATGGCAAAATCGGGACCGGTGCCGGTAAGGTAGAGCGCCGGCCTTGCGGTGCCGAAACTAAGGGCCCCGCTGCCGGCGAGGTATTCGCGGGATTCAAACAGACAGCAGTCCCCGGCCCGGCCGTAGTCGCTTAGCTTGGCAAAAAAGTCCATCGGGTCGTCCATATCAATCTGCTTGACGATGGGCACGATTTGGCCGGGCTTGGCGCCCTGGATTATTTGCCTGTAATCTTCCATATTGTCGTATCTCGTATGTCGTAT
>JAGMDR010000118.1 GCA_023128595.1 Planctomycetota bacterium
ATAATCGGCATTGCGGCGGCTGCGGGCCACTTTGCAGACGTAAAAAAGCAGCCTGCTTCTCCGACAGGCTGCTTTTTCGAGAAATTCAACAAATTGTCTATAGCAAATGACCGCTCGCCCGTCGGATTCTATCCCGCAGGCCACCACCAGTTACCGGCATTGTTGCGGTCAACTTGCTTCATAATACTTATATTAGACCAAATGCCCTCAAGACTGTCAAGCAAAATTGTGAAAATTATTTCTCTCGTTGTTTTTACGGGAAGGAGAATCAATCCGTATGCACGGGATAAATGACAACCTTGTCCTGATAGATCTTGGGCGGGAGCATCTCCGGCTTTGGATTAGCCAAGATCGCCTCAATTTGAGCTATGACCTTTTCCCTACTTTCTATTGTACTCTTAAGGTGCCTAACTTCGGAATCGAGCGAGGTCCATTGATCGAATAAGTCGAGGAAGTCCTTCTCTCGCCGGCGAATCGCGACGGCAGCCTTCCTTCTGGCCTCGGCACCCTTCAGCTCGATTGTCTGGATGATTTGCAGTTCTTGAAGCTTGGCGAAGGCTTCCTTGGTCCACGCGCCGTGCTGGCTCCAGTAGTCCTGGATCACCTTCAACTTTTCGCGTATCCCGGCCAGCTCCACATCGAGGGCATCGAGCATTTTGCTCATCTCCAACATCGTCTGCTTCGCATGCTCGGCGGCCTCGGTATCGGCAGACAATGGGTGGGCAGATTCCTTGCTCTTGTCGTACTCGGCCTTGACGTTTGGCAGTAGGGCCTCTTTGCCCGGGAGCAGCCCTTTGGCCTTGGCCATTTCTTCCTGGTACTCTTGGAGTTTAGTGGCGTATTCGAGGCGTCTGCGCTTGGGTTTTTCCTCCAGAATCTCGATAAGCGCCTCGATCATTCTCCTGGCATCGGCCTCGCTGACAGCATACAGGAAGAATCGATCGTGACTCCGCACCTCCCGAGCGGACCTCATGTGAGCAAAGGCATCCGAACCTTCTATGAACTCTCGTTGTTTCGGGCTCATGGACGCTGCAGCCGAGGTCTTCAGAAAAGACTCTGGCTCGAGCGCTGACCTGAGTTGTTTCTGCCGCAAAAAAACTTCAGCCACGTGTGTCGGCCTGATAGGGCCTTGGCCTGGTCCCCGGTCACTGCTGCTTCTCCAGGACATCCCTTGGTCGCTCAGTTCAATCTTGATTTGTGGAGGGCCAGGATCGTTTGGCTCTTCGGCCGCCCACAGAGCGAAATTACACGTTAGGACCAGGGCGATAGCTATTTGCCATTTCTTTGAATTAGTCATTTTTCCATCTCCGTTTCAAAATCATTCCACCTGTAATTTGGCCTTGCTCGCTGCCGATGTATCCGGATACGTCTCGACGATACGACGATACTGCTGTTTTACTATAGTCTCAGCCTCAGAGTATGCACCCAAGAGGTCGGCTGCGGCCAATAATCTGGCGGCGTTGCCTGCTTCGGTGATTTTTCGTTCGATTTCGGCAAAGGTCGGCTCGTCTTTCGCCGGCTTGTTTATTATGCGTGAGGTAATGGATATAGCCGAGACAATCAAGATTGCTGCGGCGGCATACCGAGGCCATGAACGTCGCCTGATCCGTCCGGGGGCGGGGATACCAATAGTCTCGGTTGTTTGGCTCAGGTTATCTTCCCAAATGACTTGAGCAAGTTCGAGCGACTTCTGGAGTCCATTAAGGAGCGCCCGGCAATCTTCGCACTCACTTAGATGGTCCGCCACCTTAGTTGACTGCTCGGGGGAGAGCCCGCCGTCGGCGTAATCGACGAGCATCTCGGCAAAATTATCGCATGATTCTTTCATTATGGTTCGAGGCCTCGTTTCTGTAATTTCTTTGCAAGAATCATTCGTGCATCCCGCAGGCGGCTTCGCACAGTCGATGCTTCCAGGTCCAACACTTCCCCTATCTGCTTCGATTTCAAATCGCAAAAGTACCGCAGGACCAGGGGCGGCAGCAGGGTGTCATCGAGTTTCTGTAAGTTCTGTCGCACAATCTCAAGCTCCTCGGCTTGAATAACTTTTTCGGCTGTCGGCTTTGAGGCTGCATCGTTTTGGGAGCGTCGTTTCAGTATTTCGCCGGTATGCCTCTTGAAAGTTCTGCGACGGCGGTGTTCTGTGAGGCATCGGTTTAAGGTAACTCTTATCAGCCATCGAGTGCTCTGCTCCTTACCTTGCAAATTTGCGGGGCCTTTAAGGGCCTTGATCGATACATCCTGAAGGACATCCTCGACATCCGAGGCGTCCAGGCCCATGCCGGCGGCAATTCGCCTCAGCCGAGGCTGCTGGGCCAGGAATATATCCACCATATTCGGCTTCGATGAGCGTTGGCCGGCTGTATGGTCCACCCGTGCGGCAAAATCCTCGTTCATGTCATCCACAGTTCGTTTCCATCCCGAGTCAGCTCCGTTCATCTATAAGTATAATGCTGCGCCGGCCAGAAGTGTTGGCAAAAAAATGCAACTTTTCGGCCAAGAATCCGAAGTTGCTTGAGAGAGAATCTGAGCATGAATTTCCGCGTTTTTGGCCATTTATGCAGGGAAAGACGTTCAAGATGAGGATAGATCCAGGAGATACAGCGCTTTTAGAAGAGGATTTGACAAGGAAAAACATGGACAACATCTTGCTTTTTTAGGACGATTCGCATATAGTAGAAGGTGTAGAAGATGTGAAGATTTGGGAGGCACAGTTAATTTGGTCAAGAAGAAGTATCCCAAAATCACCGTATTAAGGAAACCTTATAATGGGAGGCCTAAAATGAGGAAGGCGATCTTAATAAGTATTGTTGTGCTGGCGACTGTGACAGGCGCTTTTGGGGGCCCTTCGCGAGTTCGGGAGGTACCTTTCCCCTACAAGACGATTCAAGAGGCCATCAATGCTGCCAATGACGGCGATACAGTCGTTGTTCATCCGGGCACGTACGTGGGCGATGGTAACCGAGATATCGATTTTAGCGGCAAGGCCATTACCGTTAGAAGCGAAGACCCCGACGAAGAAGGCATCGTCGCCGCTACCATCATCGACTGTGAGGGAACAGCCGAGGACCCGCACCGCGCTTTCATTTTCCAAAATTTTGAAGACGCCAACAGCATCTTGGACGGTTTTACCATCGCAAATGGTTACCTGCGCATTGATGGATCGGACGCCGGGGCGGACAGTAACGCAACGGACGGCGAAGATTCGATGGGTGGAGCGATAAACTGCACGGGCAGCAGCCCCATTATCCGCAATTGTATCATAGACAATTGCGTCGCCGAGGGCGGCTGGGGCGGAAAAGGAGCAGACGGCGACCCCGGTGATCCCAATGATCCTAACTTTCCCCCTGTCGACGGCACGAATGGGGGCGATGCCGGCTCCGGATACGGCGGCGGCATCTACTGCGACCCCAACAGCGGTCCGACCATTCTGAACTGTCAATTCAACCTCTGCAATGCTCGGGGTGGAACCGGCGGCGAAGGCGGCTCAGACGGCGGCCAGGCAGGCGCCTCCGATGCGAACGGGTTTGGTGGAGGCATCTGCGTCGCCTCCGGCAGCGATGCAACCATCTCCGACTGTATCTTTGCCGACTGCATTGCCTTCTTCCTCGGCGGCCCAGAAGGAAGGGGCTGGGGGGGCGGCATATATTATGGCAAAGGTTACTCAGGCACCCTCACCGCGGATATGACGGCCTGCGTGGCAAACTGTGGGGGCGCTATCTACTGTGGCGCCGACTGTGCGCTTGCAATCAGCGATTGCTCCGTCAGCGAAGGCAGCAGCGACTACGGCGCCGGCATTTACTGCGATACCAACTGTGTTCTTGAGATTACCGACTGTCGTTTCGGCAACGGCAGCGCCGAGTATGGTACGGGCATTTATTGCAATACTACATGTGCTCTTACGATCAGTGATACGGATATATCAAACAACATAGCGGCTGCCGACGGCGGCGGAATCTTCTTCGGCCGAGACGGAATCCTGACACTTAACGGCTGCAACATCATCGAGAACACGGCAACCGGGAGCGGTGGTGGGATATTCCACGATACCGGCGGGACGCTGACGCTCAGAAGTTGTGGCGTTGTGGGCAACAGTTCCGGTGACGGCATTGGCGGCGGGATCTTCGCCGGTGATTTGACGGTTGACCTTGGCGCGACCGTAGTAATCAGCAGCTCCACTATCAGCAACAACACGGCGCTGTATGGCGCGGGAATGTGTCTGGTTGGGACCATCTCGGCAATCGATGACTGCACGATTGGCGGTAATATGGCCGAATACGGCGGAGGAGCATATTGGTATCTCAGCGACGTCAACATCAGCAACTGCACCGTAAGCAACAATATTGCGGCAACAAGGACCTATTGTTCGGGTGGAGGATTGTACTGCCTGGACAGCACAGCGAGAATCGAAGACTGCGTTATGACCGGTAACCAGGCCCAGGCTTTCGGTGGTGCGGTGTACTTGATCGGTCCTAACCTTCCCGGCGGTGCTCAGGAGCTGACTAACTGTCTTATAACGGACAATACTGCGGGTCTGGACGGGGCAGGTCTGTCGTTCAATGTTGACGCGACGGCCAAAATGGCCAACTGCACAGTAACGAACAACGATGTAGCCGACCCTGACGGCAGCGGCGGCGGCGTGAGCTGTTATGATGCATTCGTCGAGATCGTAAACAGCATCTTATGGAATAATGGCGCCGGAAACGGCGCAGAAATTGCGATAGGCGACCCGCTTGAGCCATATAACCCTCTCGCTATCGTTGCGCTTACTTACAGCGACGTCGATGGCGGTGAAGAATATGTATATGTAGGCGCGGGCTGCACGTTGGACTGGGGCGAAGGCAACATCGACGCCAACCCGCTATTTGCAGATGGTTACCACCTCAGCCAGACTGAGGCGGGAGATGCAGCCGACAGCCCATGTGTGGACATTGGAAGTGAGTCGGCAGAAGCTTTAGGGCTGCACAGATATACTACGCGAACCGACATCACGCCCGACGCGAACATAGTGGATATGGGTTATCATTACAGATTGCCAACTGTGCTCTGTGACCTTGATACTGACGGCAACGTTGACCTGGCCGACCTTGCGATACTTCTTTCATATTGGCTGCGGGGAGATTGCGAGTTGTCGGATGATTGCGAGGGAGCCGATGTGGACTCGGACACGGATGTTGATTTCCTTGATTATGCGATTTGCGCCGGAGCTTATGCACCGGTTGACGAGACGCCTCCAACACCCGACCCGAGCCTATGGGAGACTGAGCCCCGCACGTATCCGCAGCTTCCTGATTCGATTGTAATGAAGGCGGTCACCGCGAGTGACGCCAGCGGTGTGGAGTATCGTTTCGTGTGCACCAGCGGCGGCGGGCATGACAGCGGCTGGCAGGATGAGCCGCTGTATGTAGATAACGGGTTGTCTGCGGGCACATATACCTACCAGTTCCAGGCGCGCGACAAATCGCCCCAGAAGAACAGGACCGCCTGGTCGGAAGAGGCCTCGGCCTCTATCGAGTAGGCCGCGACGATACAAAGCAGGCCCTGAATTTCCTGGTTCATTATGCTTGCGGCTCCCAACGGATTCCAAGATCAACAGGACTTTTGCTGCGGCTTTGGTGAAGTCTGCTTAGATGCTGCGATGTCGCAAGCGGTCGAGGGCGACGGCTACTATGATAATGACGCCTGTGATAATCTCCTGGACCCAGTTAGGCAGACCCATCTGAAAGCATCCCGAGTCAATAACGGTCATAATCAATGCACCGACCATCGTGCCCAAAATCGAACCTTCGCCTCCGGCAAGACTACCGCCTCCGATAACGACGGCAGCTATGACATTCAATTCGAGTCCCTTTGCGCCGGTAGGATCACCGACGGTCAAATACGAGAACTGCATAAGTCCGGCCAACCCGGCAAAGGCGCCGCAAAGCGTAAAGACTGTGACCTTGACGCGCTCGACGGCGACGCCGCAGAGGCGGGCCGTCTCTTCATTGGAACCGACCGCGAAAATATGCCGCCCCAGCCGGGTGTAGCGCAGCAGCACCGCGACGACCACCGCCATAACAACCAAAAGCCACACGCCCAACGGCACGAGCATCCAGCTTCGCTCTTTGGGGACCGAAGCAAGCAGCTCATCGAGCCACATGAGGCGATCCATATCCACGTCAATCTTCTGCTCACGCGCGATGCCTTTGGCGGTCCCGCGAACGACCAGCAGCATACCTAATGTGACAATGAAAGGCACAACGCGCAGCCTGGTTATCAACCACCCGCTAACCAGGCCAAAAAAGGCGCCGGCGGCCACACCTCCCAAGACCGCCGTCCAGGGCCCGGCGCCGGCGTATTGAAGGAGCCAGGCAATGACTACGCTGCTCAGCGCTATAATTGAGCCGACCGAAAGGTCGATACCACCTGAGATAATCACCATAGTCATACCGAGTGCCGCTATTCCCACAATGGTGGTATGGCGAGCGATCATTTCGAGGTTCGGGCGTCCCAGGAATCGCAGCGACGCCCCGTATCCCTCCGGCCAGGGGCTGGTGAGCCTTCGATCCTTTTGGCGCTCATCCGGCGGCACGCCCGCCTCGGCCAGCTCCGCCAATATGTTCCGGTTGGACCGGTGAATCTTGACTGCTTCCTGAACGCCCATCGCTACGACAAAAAACAAGAAGATGGCGACCAAAGCCAGTATCAGTTTGACACTGGGTTGCTTATATAGTGCCCGAAAGACTGAGATGAGCCTCGCTGTTAGCGGCGGTTGATTGTTACTCAAGATTTCACCTCCCTGCCCGGGGCCCCAGGCGCCTGTCCGGTTGCCTCGAGCATGAGCTTGTGCTCATCGATCTCGTCAATTCTGTAAGTCGGGCCCAATTTTCCACGACACATCACGGCGACGCGGTCGCATACGCCTAACAACTCGGGCAAATAACTGCTTACCATCAGGATGGCTTTGGGCCGGGGGCCGCCGGCCAATTCATCAATCAACTTGTAAACAAGCGCCTTTGCGGCCACGTCGATGCCTCGCGTGGGCTCATCCAGCAGGAATACATCCACATCGTGCTGGAGCAGCCTGGCCAGGGCGACCCTCTGCTGATTTCCGCCCGATAGAGACAAGACGGATTGTCTGGGGCCTTGGCATCGGATACCCAACCTCTTTATCCAGCGGCGGGTGGCCCTGTCCTGTCGTCCGGGCAGGACCAGGCCGAGCGGGCCAAAGCCTCTTAGCCTGGAGAGCGTAACGTTGTCCGCTACGCTCAAGGCAAGGGCCAATCCCTCTTCCTTGCGGTTCTCACTGAGGATGCCGGCCCCCTGCATCCAGCGTCTGACAGGTGAGGCGGGTCCGGCGTAAAGGCCTAACTTGATTTGACCGGAACGGACAGGGTCCAATCCGAAGAGGCTGCGCAGCAATTCGGTGCGTCCTGCGCCGATCAGCCCGGCAATGCCCAATACCTCTCCTCGATGCAATTGGAGGCTCGCTGACCGGGGCTTTTCGACGCCGGCCAAATCTTTAACCTCCAAAACTACCTCTCCGGGGTGGCGGGTAGATCTCGGATAAAGCTCCTCGACCTGGCGGCCGACCATCAGTGCTATTATTTCGTCGATGGTTATGGCGGCCACATCACCGCCGCCAGCCACCCGTCCGTCTCGCAGGACCGTCACCTCGTCTGCAACACGCTTGACCTCTTCGATGAAGTGGGAGATGTAAACGATGGCTTTGCCCTGGCGTTTGAGGCGTCCGATTATCTCGAACAATCGCTCGACATCCTGCTGTGTGAGAGAGCTGGTGGGCTCGTCGAGGACGAGCGTGCGGCAGCCTATCGCCAGAGCGCGGGCAATTTCCACCAACTGCTGGGAGCCGACGGAGAGTCTGCTGACGCGGACATCCGGTGTGAGCTCCGGATTATCAAACTCCTCGATTGCCTCGATTGCCCGCCGGCGTACCTGCTTCCAGCGCACGACGCCGAGGGTGGTCGGCTCCATACCGAGCATAATGTTTTCCTGGACGCTGAGGTGCGGTGTCAGGGAAAGCTCCTGATAGATCATAGCGACGCCGGCCTTTCGGGCCTCCAGCGGGTTGCTCGGTCGATATGGAAGGCCATCGAGCCACATTTGGCCCGCATCGGGCTTGATCGCGCCTGAAAGGACCTTCATCAGCGTGCTCTTGCCGGCACCGTTCTCTCCGACCATGGCCAGGACCCGACCGGTGGCGACCTTGATGCCCACATCATCAAGCGCGACCGTGGCCCCGAATCGTTTGCAAACCCCCCTCATCTCCAGTCGCAAGGTCGATTGGTGCGAATCTACTCGTTCAGCCATTTCTTGAAATCCGGCTCCAACAGATTCTTCATCTTGGGGTCGTCCATATTTTCGGGCGTGGCCACCTCTGAGCCAGTGTCGATTTGCTTATCCACCTCTTGGCCCTGCAGATGCGCGACAATGGTCTTGACCCCCAAATAGCCCATATTGATCGGGTCCTGCAGGACGAGCCCCTGGATGTGCCCGGTGCGTAATCCTTTTACAAGGCGCTCTGAACTATCAAAACCGACGTATTTGACCTTGCCGGCCAGGCCGCCGTCCTCCAGGGCCAGGAGCATCGAAAAGGTGGTTGACTCGTTCGGACAGAAGATTCCATCAATCTTCAACCCACCATCGGGTGTTCGACGCGGCGCGAGGAGATTTTCGCTGGCCTGGTAAGCACTTTCAGTGGTGGCGCCGCCGTACTGGCTTGCACTGACGACCTCGATTTCGGGGTATTTCTCTTTTAGGACGTCCAGGAAGCCCTGTTCGCGGTTCATCGTGCTGGCTGAGCCTTCCTGGTAGCGCAGCATAATAACTTTGCCTTTGCCGCCGAGGATTTTGGCCAGACGCTCTCCGCCTTTCCTGCCGCCGACGTAGTTGTCGGTCGCCACGAAGCTCGTGTAATCGTCGCTCTTTAGGCCGCTGTCGATGATGACCACGGGGATTCCACTGTTGACGGCGTCCTTGACCGGTCTTCGCAGCGCCACGTCGTCCAAAGGCGCCAGGACAATTCCTGATACACGGCGTGTTATGAAATTCTCCACGACCTTGATCTGAGACTCTCTGTCATCCTCCTTAAGAGGGCCTATCCAAATGACTTCGACGTCGATGCCGGCTTCTTTCAACTCCTGCTCGGCCTTGATGGCCCCGGCGTGTATGGACTTCCAGAAAACGTGGGTAGTGCCCTTTGGAATTACGGCGATACGATACTTCGCTCCACTCTCGGCTTTCTGCCTGCATCCAATCGCGGCGAAAACGACAGCCGCTGTGACAAGAACGGCAATAATTGTTAAGACCTTTTTCATAAGTCGCACTCCCTGAATCTCTGTTTTTTAAGAGCTCTGTAAAATGGAGATTAGGCATACTTTATTTTCAGCAGAGTATATCCTCGCAGTGGTGCTCTTACAAGCGGTCATTTCCAAAAATAAGTAACCGTTCACGGGGTAATATATTGAATTTTGGCCGTTTTTCGTCACTGCGAGGAGCGAAGCGACGAAGCAATCTCGACTTTCGAGTGTTTAAGATTGCCGCGGCCTTTGAAAAAGGCCTCGCAATGACAGCCACAGTTTCGGTCTTGACAGACTACTATGAGGCCCCGGAGAATCCTGCGACCCCTAAGGTCCGATATGGTCATATACAGAGTGTTTACGGCCGGGCTGTTGCGCCAAGCAGAGCTTGAATCTTCGCAGATTCGACGTTGTCTTTGGTGAGCAATGTGAGCTCCGCTTTTATGAGCCTGTCCACTTGTCGGCCCTCGAGCGCTGCTATGAGAGCATTGACCGCTTCGATGCCCATTCTATTGGGATCCTGGGCTACGAGCGAATCGACGATTCCGGACTTAAGTCCTTCAACGAGTGAGCTTTCGGTGCCGAATCCCACCATTTTTACCTTTCCGGCGCGTTGGGTGCTCTGCAGAGCTTTGAGGGCCCCGATTGAGGCGGACTCATTGCAAGCAAACAGCCCGTCAATCTCCGGGTTCTTATTCAGCAGGCCTTCGGCAGCGGCCTTTGCCGTCTCAACCGTATCCATTGCGTATTTGGTATCGACGATTTGTATTTCGGGGAAGTCATTTTCGATGGTATCGGTGAAACCATTTATGCGGTCGGCCGTCCAGGTTGAGCCGGGCACGTACTTTACAACAACTACCTTGCCTTTGGCGTTTAGAATCTCGGCCATGCGCCTGGCGGCCATCAAGCCGGCGATGTAGTTGTTCCCGTCAATGCAACAGAGAAGCCTTTGGCTGTCAACATACGAGCCGATGACTACACACGGTATGTTGGCGTCACAGACCTTCTCTACCGACGGCAGCAGGGTCCTGGCCTCACGGGAAGCGAGCACGATGCCCGAGACCCCCTCGGCAATGAAGTTGTGAACGATTTGTTCGGGGCTTTGACCGGTCGGCTCCTCGCAGCAGATTCTAAAATCGGCCCCTTCAACGGCCTGCTCTGCTCCGCGACGAAGCGACTCCCAGAAATCGCCCGTAGCTGTTTCCGGAATCAACGCGATCTTGCCTCTGGTGTCCGGTTCGGGCCTGTTGACAACCTTAATCACAACGACGGCCGCGATAATGACAAGTACAAGTATGATGATTATTGGTATGGCCTTTTTCATAATTCGAGCTCCCTAATTTATCCGTTTCGCCAACTGCAGCATATCGAAAGTATATCCGTGTTGCGGTGGATTACAAGCCTTCAATTCTTAAAAATGCCGGGCGGTGTGACCGGGTTTCCCGGCAAGCGGCTTCTTGATTTGCTTGTGAATGCTGGCAAGCAGCACCACCGGATTCGTCATTGCGAGGCCGCAGAATGCGGCCGTGGCAATCTCCAGGCTGTAGGCGTATGAGATTGCTTCGCTTCGCTCGCAATGACTGTAGCAAGTAAGAGCTTGTCAAAAATCCAATTATATGCCGCCGGAAGAATTAGCGAGACCCACTACTGGAGGAAGGCCGGCAATTTCGCCGGGTCCGGCATATAACGGCGAAATCTGTTGTACCGGTGCAAAAAGTTTTCGAGTTTTTCAAAAGAATCCAATTCGGGCTGTTGACAATGCTCAATTTTACGTTTATGATAAGTGCCCGGTTGGATTTTCCCTGTCGCATAAACTCGGCGACAACTTGGGAGTCCCTGGATTTGTACTACTTGCCCGGAAGATGGCGTCCTGGCCGCTTGAAAGTCGAGAACAAGTGAAAATCGTAGCTTTTATACCTGCTCGTTATGCTTCCACCCGATTCCCAGGCAAAGTTCTCGCCAAAGATACGGGCAAGTTTCTTATCCAGCACACATACGAGCGGGCGTGCCTTGCCAAGCTGCTCGAAAAGGTAATAATTGCGACCGACGATGAGAAGGTAGTTGCGGCGGCGCAGGCGTTCGGGGCCGAGTGCGTGCTGACCGCAATCGAGCACAAGAGCGGCACGGACCGCATCGCCGAGGCCGTGGCGGATATGGAGGTCGATATTGTGGTGAACCTCCAGGCCGATGAGCCGGAGATCGACCCGTGCAGTATAAACAGGGTCGCTCAGCTTCTGATCGACAATCCCGACTATCCGATGGCGACGCTCGCCGCCCCGTTTGAGAACGCCAAGCAGGTAGCCGATCCCAATAT
>JAGMDR010000119.1 GCA_023128595.1 Planctomycetota bacterium
TTGTGATTCGATGAGTTGTCATTGCAATGACAGTCATCAATTTGACTGTAACAGAGCAGTAGGTTTCGGCGCAAATTTGCGGAGCGTAATGGTGCGAAAACAAAGAGCATTTACGCTAATTGAGCTTTTGGTGGTCATCGCTATTATCGCGTTATTGATGGCGATATTACTGCCTGCGCTGCGCAGAGCACGCGACCAGGCAAAGGAAGTCGTCTGCAAGAGTAACCTGCGTCAGGTCGGCTTAGGCGCCGGTTTCTACGCCGAAGAGTGGGATTTGTATATCCCGCGCGGACTGGGGGGCGGCAGCGGCCAGGCGTGGTTCCAGCTTTTTATGCCGTTCTTGGCCCAGAAGCCGAGCGGCAGGGACTATCGTTCGGTGGACATATATCGCTGCCCGAGCTATCCCGACAAAGAGCAGACCGTCTGCTACGTCGTCAACGGCTGGGACTTCACGGACAGCTCGGATAGGAACGGTCACGAGATACTAAAGCCGTCCAAGCTGACAGAGTGCCGGCAGCGTGCCCGCACCATCTATCTTGCCGACAACGAAAACGGACACTGGCGGCATATAATCAGAAGAGCCGATGATCCCGGGGAAAATCGATGCGATGTGTGGAATCCGGGGCATTTGCCCACATCCAACAGTCAAGACGTCACGAGGGGACGGCGCGTGGCACGGGAGCGGCACAGGACCGGCTGTCATTTCCTGTTTCTCGACTGGCATGTGGAGTGGATGACCGCCGAGGACGTGACGATAGACTTGTGGCGATTTGAAAAATAGACTATTGCTCTGTCGAGCCTCAATACGTGATTGACCGCCGGCGGGGCAGATTTTCGAGCAGAAGGGAGGCAAACGGATGGAGATTAAGATTACGAGTCCGGCCTTTGAGCAGGGCGGCTTGATACCTGCCAGGCACACGTGCGACGGCGCGGACATCTCGCCGCCGTTACAGTGGGCTGAGGTCCCCGAGGGTACTAAGAGCATCGCTCTGATATCGGATGACCCTGATGCGCCTATGGGGACGTGGGTTCACTGGGTCTTGTACAATCTGCCGCCCGAGACAAGAGAGCTGCCGGAGAACATCCCGCCTGAGCAGACTTTGCCCAGCGGCGCCGGACAAGGCATCACCGACTTCGGCAGGGTCGGCTACGGCGGTCCCTGTCCGCCAAGCGGTACGCACAGGTACTTCTTCAAGATTTATGCCCTCGATGCCGAGCTTGAGCTGCCCGCCGACGCCGGCAAACGCGAGCTGATCGGCGCAATGCAAGGCCATATCCTCGCCGAAGGACAGCTAATCGGCAAGTACCGGAGACGGTAGAGTCCGCCTGGTGGTTCCTATTATGTGCTCCCGCAGGGGCCCTAATAGCGTGTGAAAACAAGGCTTTGGCGATAAGTCCACGCCGTCAAGCCCGTTTTTGCGTCCTCAACGCCGAATAGAACGCCGTTGGAGCTCTGAAATTTCAGACATTATCGTTGACAGTTATGGCCCGAATAATGTATCATTGTGGTAGTCTCAATAGCAAATTGACCGTTAAATAATTCAAGCGAGGGTACGAAAAGTGATTACCTCAAAACACCTAAATCATGCCGTTCCGTTTGTATTGTTGATTCTGCTGGCCTGCCCGCCGGTCTGGGCCGGCTATCGAGATGCTGCTCTCAATGCACAGCTATATCCGACTGGCTCGGATAGGCCTCGACCCGGTCAGGCCCCGGCAGGCGCGAATCTACTTGAAATGGTGCCCGCCGAGAGTATCTTTTGCCTGCGGATAAACAATTTCGAGTACACAGTCAATATGATGGACCACTTCTTGGCCGGCATATTGCCTGTGCCTCGGGGATTGTCGATGGCGGTCCGGATGCAGTTTGCCGCCGTGCTGGGCGACCCGCAATTGAGCGGCGTGAATATGAACGGGACTTTTGGAGTTTTTGCATTGCCGCTGCCCGGAGCGAGCCCGGCTGATCCGCAATCGAGCGTCTTCGTTGCCGTGCTTGTCCCTCTGACGGACTACAACATGTTTGTCGGCGGCAACCCGAACGTTGGCCCTCCGGACGGACAAGGCGTCTCCCGGATCACAGCCCAGGGAATCCCGCCAATGGTAGCCAAGCAGCTCGGCGCTTGTGCTCTTGTGACGACAGCGGAGGATTATGATGTGCTGATGACCGTTGCCAGCTCGATTTTGTCGGGGCGGTTGATGTCGCTGGCAAACACGATAGGTCCTGCCGAGACACAGGCCGCTGAGCCGGTGTGGGCATATATAAATGCTCAGCAGGCGGCCACGCTCTTTGGGCCTTTGCTGGCCGACCAGACTGGTGCGGCGATGACGATGCCGGGCGGTATGGCGCCGGGCGGACTGGACCAGCCGGGCTTTGGGCCTGCAATGGAGCCGGACGCACAAGACCAGCCCGGACCGATGACCGGGATGCCGGGTCTCGATATTTCCGCATTGACGGAGGATGTACAACAGATCCAGTCGGTGATTTTGGGACTCAGCCCCACGGCGAATGTTTTGACTATCACCGCGCGGGTTTCGGCGATCCCGGGGACCGAGCTTGCCCAGACCCTTGTCCGCGGTTCGGCACAACTGCAGGAGCTGTTCGATACTGTAGGTGCAAAGGCGCCGCGCCAAATGGGGCCTGAGTTCTCTGCCGTTTCGGCGATTCTTCCAAATGCGGTCCAGGCTGATTATGTCGGGACGTATGATTTGATGAATGTGTTCGCCTTAGCTGCCACCTTTTCACCTATACCGGTGCCCCTGCCTGATGCCAATGTCCCGAGCAAGAGCAGTATCGCCTACGCCGTCAAAGTGGACGCAGGTAAGATTGCACTGGACGTCGCCCTGCCGAAAGAGCATTTGATCGAGATAATGGCCGGTATTGCGAGTATGAAGGAGCCGATGGTGATTGGGGATGAGACTACGATGGTAGGGGATTCGCCGCTCCGTATGGATTTGCAGGTTGAGCCGGAGATTACGCTGCCGGATTTGGGCGCGGACGCAGGTTTATTTGGAGGCGAGTTTGGCGATATGACCACCACTGCACCCCAGAGGCGCGAGGAGGATTCCAATGTGAGGGTCGCAGGGGCCCGGCTGGTGAGATATTCCGACTTCGACCTGGGTGTATTGCCCTTGGGCCAAGGGGACGGCTATACCTTGGCATTGATAGCGGAGCTGCCGGCGCCGGCTGTAAAGGTCTCAGGCGGGCGGGTCGATAAGGCGGTCACCAACACCGGTACGAACCTGCTGCCCGAAAGTCAGTGGGACAGGCGGATAAAATTTGCGAGATTGTCAAAGGATAGCATGACGGCGGTATTCGATGTTGAGCTGCTCTTGCCGGACCCAGGCGCCATCGGTTTGGCCGAACTCTCCGGAACGCTCGAATATATGACCGCAGGCGGAATCCGAGATGTGGATTTGGGCGCTATGGCTCTTGAGGCCGGTGCCAAGGGGCCGGACCTCGGAGCTAAAATTAGCTCGATTGAGGCGGACCCCTACAGGAATAATGCCACAGTCGTCGGCTTGACTGTGGACCTGCCGCCAGAGGCAGTCGAATCCGTGGAAGTCTTCGCAGAGAGCGGCACGAAGCTGGCGGTCAGGCGCCGCGGGCATCTAAGCATCGGTGGAGCAACGACGCTTAAGCTCTCCGTTGACGGCGAGCTGCCGCCAAAGGCCGTCATCGTGCTGCATATCTTTGAGGCCCTTGAGAAAAGCGAGCTTAGCTTCAGGATAGTAGGCATTTCATTGGCCGGCCAGCCCATCCGGTAGCTTGGGCAGCAAAAGCAAGCAAGAGCCTTTGATACCCACACCCCGGTCCCATTACCGGGCAAACATCTGGTGCGCATAGAATCTCTTTATCCACACTCGCTTCTTGCGCAATAAAAAGCGGACCCTCCCTTCCTAACAAGGGCCCCCGTAATAACGCACATTCTATCCGTTCAGCACCCAGCCCCTGCGGTACGTCTTGCGGATGTACTTATCGGCCTCCGGGCAGTTCGACGCCCTCACGTTCTTCGCATCGTACTCCAATTTCTTACCCACGCGATACGCAGCCAGCGCCAGCATATTATTCTCAATAAGAGCACCCGAATAATCAAAGTTGCATAGCGTCGGCTTGCCCGTCTTACAACCGATGATCCACTCCTTGTGGTGACCGGGCGACGGCGGAATCAGCTCATCCGGCTTGGGTGACTTGTAATGCGTCATATCACCTTTGAGCATCAGCATTCTAAACCCGTAATCCGCCAACAGCCAGCCCTTATCTCCCTTGAACAGCACACCCTTAAACAGTTTTTCCCGGTTAAAAGCCTCGGACGGCATACCCGGCTTCTTACCGCCGTCATACCAGTAAAGCTTCACCGCCGGCCGCCAGTCGTTCGCCGGGTGGTCCCATTCCGCCGTCAGCCACTGCGGACACGTATCGCTGCTCAACGGCATCCCAGCCGCCTCGCAAGTCGTCGGAAGCTTCAAGTCAAGCCCCCAGTAAGCCATATCAATCATGTGGCTGCCCATATCCCCGATCTGACCGCTGCCAAAGTCCCAGAACCGGTTCCACTTCAGGCACCCCCCGATATATCCAGGATTGTACGGATGGAACGGCGACGGCCCGACCCAAAGGTCCCAGTTGATATGATCCGGCACCGGCTTGACCTCCGGAAGATAGTCGCCGGCGGCCGGCGTCCGGCTGCACCAGACACGAGCTTCTTTCACCGTACCGATCGCGCCGCCGCGAATCAATTCCACCATCCGCCTGTAATTGTCGCTCGCGTGAATCTGAGTCCCCATCTGCGTGGCGATCTTCCTCTTGTTCTTCAGGTACGTCTGGCGAACCACGTGCGCCTCTTCCACCGAGTTCGCAATCGGCTTCTCGCAGAACACGTGCATGCCGCGGTTCATCGCCCAGACATTCACGAACGCATGAGTATGGTCCGTCGTCGAGCACATCACCGCTTCGATGTTCTTCTGCTCCAGGCACTTCCGCCAATCGACATAGCTCTTGGCCTTCGGGAACCGCCCGGCCGCAGAGGCCAGGTTCTTCGCATTCACGTCACAAAGGGCTACGATGTTCTCACCGCTGACGCTGTTCATATTGCCCCCGCCGCGACCGCCCACGCCGATAACCGCAACATTCAGCTTCTCATTCGGCGATTGACCCGCCTTGAGAATCCCGGACGTGATCACAGTCAACCCGGACCCAATCGCAGCGCTTTGTTTGAGGAATGTACGACGCTTCATTTTAACACTCATAAGTCATCTCCTTCCCTTGCAGCCGCAAAAAACCGGCTTACGGGCCCCAAAACCCCCAGCCTTGCCAAGCGGCCGCCGTGAAATATTGAAACATTATTCTTCGAATACATTCTACCCCGCACACCCTAACCTGCACCCGGCCTTCTTGCCACGGCTCGGGTCCAATTCGTGCGGGCCAAACCACCAACCACTATACACAACCCCACCAAAAAATTCCACACTTTTTCCACCGATTCCCCAAACGCCGGCGCACATCGTGTTTGTAGGTAAGGACGTTTGTTGGTCATTGCGAGGCCCCCGTCTTGCCCCACACGGGCAGGGGGCCGTGGCAATCTCCAACCTCCCGATATTGAGATTGCTTCGTCGTCCCGGCGTACCGGGAAAGAATCTGGCCCTCGAATCTGGTCGCCCGCACACCATCTCCTATCACTCCGACCGAGCGCCCCGCCTTGCGTCATTACGACCGAGCGCAGCGAGTGGATCTCGAAGATGGTAGTACCAGCGGACATTCGCCCGTGGCGAATCCGCCTGTGGCGGGAATCTGTCCAAAC
>JAGMDR010000012.1 GCA_023128595.1 Planctomycetota bacterium
CCCTTCTTTACGTTTACCGGCCTGCCTGTTCGGGCGCAGGCGCAAAGCAAATCGGTCTGTCTGCACAGAAAGGCGGGCACCTGGAGACAATCGACGACCCCGGCGGCCGCAGCGGCCTGGGCCGGCTCATGCACATCGGTCATTACAGGCAGATTGGTCTGTTGGCGCACCGCGGCGAGGATCTCCAGGCCTTTGTCGAGGCCCGGCCCCCGATAGCTTGAGATACTGCTGCGATTGGCCTTATCGAAACTGGCCTTGAAGATGATTGGCACGCCGGTCGCGCCGCCGATTTCAACGAGTCTCTCGGCAATCTCCAGGCAGGAAGCTTTGCTCTCAATAACACACGGCCCTGCGATTGCAAACAGGGGCGCATCCAGGCCGACTTCGACGTTAGCAATTGTGAAAGTTCCTTTTCTCATATATCTACTGCCAATCCTCGTTCATATCAATAATCAGTAATAAATCCCTATCCCAGCGCTCTGATAATTCGCGTTCTTATCCCGGCCGGCTTGGCACCTTCGGGCACCATTACATTTACCGCGTGAGGTATCACCTTGATTTGTACCGGCAGGGGCGGGCCGGGGTCACCATCTATTTCAGTCGCAATGCCGGGGGTCCGGGAGCTAATGTTGATGTTCTTGCCCTGGCGGTAAATCACATCGCGGCTCCTCGCGTGCATCTTGAGAGCGGTCATAGCCGAGTGCTTTGCCAGGTGAAGCTGTGAGGCACATTTATAAATGCACACATCCAGCAGGCCGTCGCCGTAGTCGGCATCATGCAGTATCTTGAGACCCACAGCATATCTTGAGATGTTTCCGACAAACACAAGGCCGCGGCCATTGAAGATTTCTTCTCCGTCGACTTCCACCCTCATAGGGCTGAATTTATATTCCCAGAAGGTTCGCCATATCGGCCAGAAGTAATCAAAGTGATTTATGTTTCCGACTCGCTGCTCGTGAACGCGCTTGACGACCTGGCCGTCAAACCCGAAACCGGCTATTGAAGTAAAGCATCTGCCGTTTGCATTGCCCAGGTCCAGGGGCCGCATGTATTCGGCCTCGAACGTTCTAATTAGTGTTTTTAACCTCTCATCGAAACCGAGCTCGCTTGCGAGCAGGTTTTCGGTTCCGTGTGGGACGATGAGCAGCGGCTTGTCACTGCCTTCGAGGCCGTGCGCGACTTCTCTGACCGTACCGTCACCGCCGACAACGACAAGCAGTGCGCAGTCGTAAGCAATCGATGCGTTGGTTGCCAATTCACGGGCGTGTTTCAAAGAGGTTGTCCGGCTGACCCTGACGTCGAAATCCTGCGCGGTAAGGTACTGCAGGAACCGGCGCCCGATCGGCTTGCTGCTTGTGGCGCCGGATTTGGGATTTATTATATAGGCGATGTAACCGTCTTCAGGTCTCATAGCGATGGCGCAAAACTCTTACTGAACAACATTCTGCTACTGTTTGCCGAGCCGGCGCAGCTTTGCCTGTGTTAAAGCTGCGTAGCTTTTTGCTATGTGCGGCGCCTCGGCCAGTCCCAGGCTCTCCTGGGCACTGTTGATTTTCTCATCATCCGGCCCTTCTATTTCCACGAAGGCGCCCAACAGCGGCAATTGGTCCAGGGCGATTTCGCATTCACTCAGGCGCCAGAGTCGCCGCGTCTTCTCAACTGTGAGCGTTTTTTCATAGCCCAGGGCCGAAAGCAGCTTCTCGGCGCCGGCTGCATCCTTGATTTCAATTTCTATTTCCTGTCTTTTCTTGAAATTACTTTTTTCTTTAGGGCCTTTGTAAGTCAGAAAGAAGCTGGTGCTGCCGGCGACAAGCTGCCGCCTCAATCGAAGGCACCGATCGCTTTTGCTCAATGTGGCATTTGCATCATCAAAATGGTAGTCTGTCTGCACCTGCTCTGCAAGGAATTCGGCGCCGAGCTCGCTGAGCCTGCGTTCTACTTCCCGGTGCGAATCAACTTTCAGCTTTGCTTCAATTTCGGTACACATTATTACACGGGCCCAAGCAATCAGACGACTATATTCACCAGTCGCGATTTGACGACGATAACCTTCTTCGGATTCCTGCCGGCCAGGGCGGCCTTGACTGGCTCGCTTGCCAGGGCCTGTGTCTCTATGTACTCTTCTGTGGCATCGGCCGGGACGACGATTCTGTCCTTTATCTTTCCGTTGACCTGCACGGCCAGTTCGATCTCTTTTTCTTTGATAAGCTCCTTGTCGTACTGCGGCCAGGGCTCGTATGTTAGGCTGTCGGCATGGCCCAATCTCTGCCAGAGTTCTTCAGCAATATGAGGTGCGAATGGAGCAAGGATCAGGACGAGCTGCTCGATAGCCGATCTGGGCCTGATGGTTTGCCTGCCGAGGTGGTTTATGAAGATCATCATTGCGCTTATGGCGGTATTGAAGCCGAAAGTCTCGATGTCGTCGCCGACCTTCTTTATCGTCTGATTCAGCAGTCTAAGCGTTGCCTCATCCGCCCGCGCATCCTGTACGGCCTCGTCAAGCTCCCCCGTAGTTTCGTCAATGACGGCTCGCCAGACCTTCATAAGGAACCGATCCACACCTTCGACGCCCTGCATGCTCCAGGGTTTGATTGCCTCTAAGGGGCCCATAAACATCTCGTACAGCCTCATCGAGTCGGCGCCATAATCGGCGATGACCTTGTCGGGGTTAACGACGTTGCCGCGGGACTTGCTCATTTTCTGGCCGTCCTCGCCGAGAATCATTCCCTGATTGATGAGCTTTGCAAACGGCTCTTTGGTGCTGACATAGCCGAGGTCGTAAAGAAGCTTGTGCCAGAATCGCGAATATAAGAGATGCAACACCGCGTGCTCGGCGCCGCCGATGTACAAATCAACGGGCATCCAGTACTTTTCCTTTTCCGGGTCCCAGCTTTTGTCGGTATTTTGCGGGTCGAGGTATCGCAGATAATACCAGCAGCTTCCCGCCCACTGGGGCATTGTGTTTGTTTCGCGTTTTTCCTTTGAGCCGTCGGCAGAAGTTACATTCACCCAGTCAGCGGCATTGGCCAGCGGCGGCTGGCCCGTGCCCAGAGGCTTATAGTCTTCGATCTCCGGCAGCCTCAGTGGCAGGTCATCTTCCGAAAGCCCGATGACCCGGCCGTCTTGGGTGTGCAGAATCGGGAACGGCTCGCCCCAGTATCGCTGCCTGCTGAAAAGCCAGTCGCGCAGCTTGTAGTTTACGGATTTTTGACCCTGGTTTCTTTGGGCAAGCCAGTTTGTTATGTTCTCCTTGAATTCGGCCGTTGACTGGTCGTCGAATTGGCCGCTGTTAATTGCGGTGCCGTCTCCCACGAAGCATATTTTGACCTGCCTGACCAGCTCGGCCTGCTCGGGATCAGGCGGCTCGACGACCGGGACAATCGGCAGAGCGAATTTCGTAGCGAATTCGAAGTCTCGCTCATCGTGCGCGGGCACGGCCATAATCGCGCCGGTTCCATAGCTGATAAGGACGTAGTCGCTTATCCAGATGGGAATCTTTTCGTTGTTGACCGGGTTGATAGCGTACGCACCTAAGGGTTCGCCGGTCTTTTCTTTGGCCAGGTCGGTCCGGTCAAGGTCGCTTTTGCGAGCGGCTTCGGCGCGGTATCTCTGGACGGCTTTTTTGTTATCCGGAGTGGTAATCTTGTCCACGAGCGGATGTTCGGGCGACAGGACCATATAGGTTGCGCCGAACAGCGTATCCGGGCGGGTGGTAAAGACGCGAATGCTTTCGTCGAAGCCGGCGACCTTGAAATCGACATCGGCACCGATGCTCTTGCCGATCCAGTCGGTCTGCAGCTTCTTTATCGACTCGGGCCAATCGACAAGTGCGAGGTCATCGAGGAGCCTCTCGGCGTATTTTGTTATTCGCAGCATCCACTGCCGCATGGGCTTTCTGATTACCGGATGGCCCCCGCGCTCGCTGACCCCGCCGACTACTTCCTCATTTGCCAGGACCGTCCCGAGATCAGGGCACCAATTGACCGGGACCTCGGCCTCGTAGGCCAGGCGGTGGCCGTCGATGTATTCCTGCTTTTCGGCTTCGCTCAAGTCTTCGGGGATCGGCAGTTGTTCGATTGGCCCGGCCTTTTGCTCGGCTTCGTCAAAGTAGCTATTGAAGAACTTCAGGAAAATCCACTGCGTCCACCTGTAGTAATCCGGGTCGGTGGTGTTGACCTCCCTGTCCCAGTCATAGCTAAAACCAAGAGATTTGATTTGGTTTCGTATATTGTCCACGTTCTTTTGTGTTGTTTCTTTGGGAGCGGTGCCGGTCTTGACGGCATATTGCTCGGCGGGCAAGCCAAACGCGTCCCATCCCATCGGGTGCAGGACGTTGAAGCCTTTCATACGCTTGTAGCGTGCCACGATATCACTGGCGGTGTAGCCTTCGGGATGGCCGACGTGCAGGCCCTGGCCGCTGGGGTAGGGGAACATATCCAGGACGTAGTATTTGGGCCTGGAGCCGTCGCAGTCTTTTGCAGCGAAAGTTTTACGCTCCTGCCAGAACCGCTGCCATTTGGCCTCAATATCGCTAAATCTGTATAGACCTTTTTTCGAGCACATTTATTCGTACCAGTTTGCCGACAAGTAGGTTTTCATCACACAATAAATCAAACATTGAGGAAAATCCACTAAAATCCGTTGTCTGCGGGTGATATGAGGCTCCTGGGTCGCGATGTGGGGTGTTTTCAGCCGGGGCCGGGCGGCTCAAATCCACTGGATTTGCAGGTCCGCCGACGTGGCCGAAATTCGCCTATTTTCCCGTGTGACGGCCTGCGGCTTGGATTCTTGGCAAGAGATGCCGACTTTTGCAAAAAAAGCTCAACTGCAAAACAGTTGGTTGATTAACGCATGATTATAGGAGGATTTATCGCTTTTCGGGCGCCAGCATAAGCTCATAAGCCGGCGGCACCGTTGAAGCCCCCGGGGTCTATCGTAGCATCGGCATCCTGCCGATGATCTCGAAGACACGGGCAGGATGCCCGTGCCACGCGGCGGGATTATGCCCATTGATGCTGTTGCCTTAAAGCGTTAAATCCAAAAGAGTAACAGGTGTTATTTCTTATCAGCCCACCAACTTTTTTGCAGTTGAACCTGCAAAAAAAATCCTGTTGCTGCTCATTAGAGTATGGCAAAAGAGCACCGTTTGCCCTATAATATCGGGCACAGGTATGCAACTGCCCAGTGTGCGCAGTGCGTAGTATGGCGGCAAGCGGCAGTGGGGTCGAGGCGATTTTCCTTGAAATGCGATATTGGGAATGGTATAATAGGTTAAGATGAATTGAGGGGTAGCTTGTATGGGTTGTGAAGTGGTGATGAGACCTGCAGTTTTGGGCTGTTAGTTGAATATCCTTCACTTAGTTCTCCTCTTTAGATGCAAAGAGTCTTGGTGGAAGAAATAGATTTGGCATACTCTGAAAAATGGAGAATCCGCCATGTGATTTATGTGCGCCATCTCCATCGGACGGTACTGATCGGGGCATATAAACCGGCAGGGTATTGACGGGAAATAACTGACAAGTTCTGAGTTATGGAGGAAGTCATTGTCATGAGCAAAGTAAGCAAGAAATTCGGCCGACTTACAGTTCTTATGTTTCTGGTAGTCTCGTTGTCTATCCCGCCTGTAGCCGTGGGCGCCGACGAAGGTCGCATCTCCGTTTTGACAAAGGCCCAGGCAGCGCTGCGGACAAAGATTACGCGCGTTTGGGTGGGCGAGTCGATTGATAAAGTGCTGATGGACTTGGCTGAGCAGGCGGATGTTGATATTGTCAAGAGCCCGAAGGTCACGGGCATGGTTGATGCGAAGGTAACCGGCGTGCCCTTGGCGGAGGTGCTGACCAATATTCTCGCGGCACATGATTATACGTATGTGGCTACGGACGATATGATCAGAGTGGTGCCGGTTTCGGAAATCACGCTCGCCAAAGATGCGCTTGTCTCGAAGGTCTATCGAATCACCTATGCGGATGTTAGCGAGGTTGCCGAATCTTTGGAGAAGTTCGTGGACAAGGGCGGAGTGGCCTTCAACAAAGGAACCAGCCATATTGTCGTTACGGACACACAAAGGCAGATCAAGGCCGTAGATAGGTTTATCGCCGAGCTCGATCGCCAGACGCAGCAGGTGCTGGTCGAGGTGAGAATCTACGATATAACCACAACGGAAGGCTTCGAGTTAGGGACCGACTGGCATGCCGGGCGAAATGCCCCCTACACTGCGGACGTGACGACCTTGCCCACCCAAGTAACCAAAACTGAGTATGACCGGATTGACGAGTGGCAGGATAGAACAGATGACAGGACTATGGACGGACGTTTTCTTTTTCCGACGGACTACAGGGATTGGTATATGGAGGATAGGGACGAACATACTTGGACCGAACCGACCACAAGGACTGAGACCACCTATCTGAATCCTCCTCCAATAGTGACTAACCGTCGCAGAAAGCCCTTTGTGGGCGGGTCATTCGACCGCGTTCGGGGCGGCACTTTGAGCTTCAGCCTTCTCAACGACGCAGTCGATATAGATCTGGTTTTGAATATGTTAAAGAGCCAGGTAGAGTCCAAGCTTCTGGCCAACCCTCGGGTTCTGGTTCTCGATAACGAGACGGCCAATTTTGAGATAATCCGCGAAATTCCCTACAAGGAGCTGGTGCAAGCGGGCAGGGAAGATCCCTTAACCTACACGGCCTTCAAGAACGCCGGCGTTCAGCTTAAGGTTACGCCGCATATTGCAAGGGATGGGCTGATAAAGCTGCGCATCATGCCCGAATTCGGGGTCGTGGTTAGCCGGGACATAAGCGGCGTGCCGATCATTGACACCCGCCGGGCCGATACGATAGCTCTTGTGAGGGACGGCCAGACAATTGCGATAGGCGGGCTGCGTAAAACACAGACCTCGAAAGACATCTCCAAGGTCCCGGTCCTCGGTGATATTCCGCTTATTAAGGGGCTATTCAGGTCCGTAACCGAGACCGAGCAGGTCAACGAGCTGGTCGTATTTATAACTCCCAGGATTATCACGGACCCCGATCTCTTGGCGGCGGACTTGAATGAGGGCGGTCAAAATGGAATTCCAGAGGGATTTGGCGGCGCCGGCAACCGCCAGGAAGACCCCGGCCGGGTGATTAAATCTTCGCAGCGCCGGCCGGAGGCAATTGGAAGCGGCCCGGAGCTTACGATGCAATTGGCTTACGCATATCTGAAAATCCAGCGATTCGAGCTTGCCAAAGAGACATTGACGTCCGTGATTCAACGCAGCCCCGACAACAACACGGCTTATCAGTATCTCGGATACTGCCATTTGAAGCTT
>JAGMDR010000120.1 GCA_023128595.1 Planctomycetota bacterium
GCTAAAGCCTACTTTTGCATAAGAGCTATTGTCATACGTTGCGCATTGGATTTTTTTCGGGTCGATAGGGGAGCCGCTTTGCGGGCTGTTTTGATCTTTTCATCAGCCCAGCCTCCAAAGCCAGATTCATCCAGGCGGTGGGATGCAAAACTGTCACATATCTGGCCCGCCTCGTCGGGTTTTCAACTTCGGCTGGGGGGGTGACGACATCAAAACAGTCTCGCCGAAGGCGATTCCATATTCCTTACATCCGTCGCTATTGGTGAATGGCTAAATGGGGGTGGGGGGAGTGGGGGGATGGGTAGAAGCTCGAAATAGTAAATGCGAAATCCGCAGGATGGCTTGCGGGACAAATTCAAATAACGCAAGTTGACTTTGACATAAGGACAGGGCAGGCGGAGAATCTCACACTCGCAAACAGGGAGAATCCTTTGGTGAGGCCAGATGCTTCGCTTCGCTGAGCATGACAGCCAAGAAATCAGTCAAGTTGGAGAATTACAAATGTTCGAATGGGGAAAACGGGGATGGGGTTTACGGTGGGAGAGTTAGTGAAATCGGGAGGATAAATGGCGGGAGATGATTTCACGGCGTTTGGGATTTTGTTTCGCGGTCTGCGGGCAAGAACGCGTCTCACGACTCTACTTTGGCCTGCCTGGGCATTGCGATTGTCCCGGTTCTCGCTACGCTCTTGATGCCGTAGGGCTTGCACGCGTTGATAAAGGCCTCGATCTTCGATTCAGGCCCGCTGACCTCTACCATAAGCGTTTTCTGGCCGATATCCACAACTTTGCCCTTGAACATCTCTATCAGAGAGACGATTTCAGGCCGCTTTTCCGGCGGCGCAGAGATCGATACGAGCATTAAATCGCGAGCCACTATCGGCTGGCCCACAAAATCCTGGACCTTAACAACAGGAACAACCTTGGCTAATTGTTTGCGAACCTGCTCAACAACCCTGTCGTCCCCGACAACGACTATCGTCATCCGGCTGAGCTTCGGGTCCTCGGTTCGGCCGACAACAAGAGAGTCAATATTGAACGCCCGCGCCGCAAACATCCCCGCAACGTGCGCCAGAACACCCGGCTTATTTTCAACTAATGCGCTTATTAAGTGCTTCATAATTTGGTCCTTAGTTCATAGTTCGTGGTTCGTAGTCTATGAACTAACAACTACGAACTATCAACTTTTATATCAATCTTTCCAAAATATCGAGTCCATCCATCTCATTTAAGCTTTTGCCTGCCGGCACCATCGGCCAAACGTTCTCTTCCCGCTCGACTCTAAAATCAACGACGCAAGGCTTCTTTTCGGCCAGCATCTTCTTGACCGCCTTGGGAACATCCTCTTTTTTGTCAACCGTAATGCCTACGGCGCCAAGCGCACGAGCAACCGCAGCGTAGTCCGGATTGGACAGATAGCTTTTCGAATAACGCTTTCCGTAGAAAAGCTCCTGCCACTGTCGAACCATCCCCATATATCCGTTGTTGAGGATACACACCTTAATCGGCAGATTGTGCTCAACCGCCGTGGCGAGCTCGGTCATCGTCATATTGAAACTGTGGTCGCCGTCAATATCGACAACCGTCGCATCCGGCTTGGCTACCTGAGCGCCTATCGCAGCAGGCAGACCATAGCCCATCGTGCCGAGTCCGCCCGAGCTTATAAGCTGCCGCGGCCGGGTGAATTTGTAGAACTGAGCGGCCCACATCTGATTCTGCCCGACGCCGGTAGTTATTATGGCCTCACTCTTGGTCTGACGACAAACCTCATCGACAACATACTGTGGCTTGATCGTCTGCGAGTCTTGATCGTACCGAAATGGAAACTTCTTCTTCCACTGGGCAATTTTGTCGAACCAATTCTTCCTTTCTTCGTACTCAACTTCCTTAACCAGCTCGCTGAGTATTTCTTTCGCGCCACCCACAACGGGAATATCTACATTAACATTTTTCGATATGCTCGCGGGATCTATATCGATATGTATCACCTTTGCCTTTGGAGCAAAGGTCGCTACCTTACCTGTCACTCTATCGTCGAACCGCGCTCCCACGGCAATCAACAGATCACACTCCTGAACCGCATAATTGGCGTATGCCGACCCGTGCATCCCGAGCATATCAAGGGATTCGGCCTTCCTCTGGTCGTAACTACCCAGCCCCAGAAGCGTCATCGTCACCGGAAGATGCGCTTTTTCCGCCAGCGCCCTTAGCTCTTCGCTTGCATTGGCGCTGATAACACCGCCGCCGACGTAAAGCACCGGCTGCTTGGACTTGTTTATTGCCTTTGCCGCCATTGATATCTGTCTGGCGTGCCCTTTGGTCCGCACGCGATAGCCGGGCAGATCAATCTCGACCGGCCCGTCTGCGCTGAACTTGGCAACCGCGACATCAACCGGTATATCAATCAGCACCGGACCCTGCCGACCGGTCGAGGCAATATGAAACGCCTCCCGGATCGTGCGGGCCAAGTCTTTGACGTCTTTGACGATGCAGTTGTACTTTGTGACCGGACGGGTGATGCCGGTGGTGTCCGCCTCCTGAAACGCATCGTTTCCGATCAGCTCGGTGCGAACCTGCCCTGTCAAGGCAACCATCGGTATCGAATCCATCATCGCCGTGGCAAGGCCGGTCACCAAATTACACGCGCCGGGTCCGCTGGTTGCGACCACAACGCCCACCTTGCCGCTGGCGCGGGCATAGGCGTCGGCCATGTGGCAGCCGCCCTGCTCGTGACGCGGCACCACAAAGTTAATCGGCGCATCGTACAATTTGTCGAACAAAGGCAGCACCACACCGCCCGTGTAGCCGAACATGGTATCGACACCCTCTCCAATGAGCGTATCGACGATAATCTGGGCGCCTGCTTTTACGGTGGACTTTGAATTGCAAGGTTTGGACTTCATCTCTCGATACCTTTCCTGATAAACGTAATCCCGTTATTCCAGTCAATTATGGCTTCACAGGGGCCCTCCGGCTTCTCAGCCCTTCCCGCTCAGGAGAAAAGGCCGAGCCGGCCGAAGATTCTGAACCCTGCCATAATCCCGTAACCCCCGCACCTACTTTAGATTTGCGAGCGAACTTACTGCCAAATGGCTCCGTTATACAACAAAGAAGCCCTTGGCAACCTAAAGCCCGGAACACTAAAGTAGGTGCGGGGTCTCAGGGTCGTACCTGCATGTTTTCACGCAAATACGCGGATATTATACACGATTCAACATCCTATGTCAATTACTTTCGGCAACTTATTCTGCTGCGAATAGTAATTTTGGGTTTTCTAAGGCAAATAAAGAGGTTCCTAACTCTTGTGGGGGTAGGCTTCAATTATTTATTTTTTTCTTGTAGTCCAATATTCCACGAACAAGCTTTCGACGATTTTCTGAATTTTTACAAAATTCTTCGAACGTTTTGTACGCTGATCGAGCCTTTAAGAACACCAGCACAACAATGTTGGCGTCTTGAAACTTATCAATCTTCAAATCATAATCAGCATCATTTCGGTCGTCTCTAAGTTCATTCAGATTACCGGCAACTTCCTCAATTTCCCTCAAGCCGCAGTTGTTCAAATACTGGTACACTTTCCGATGCGATTCCGCATCTTTAGTCAGTGTTTGCACATTATCTTCGACAAATCTTTTTATTAAGTGGAAAAGCCCGTAATAACCACGACTAACAGCCGACCGAAGTGCTGCCTCGTTGTTTGATTGCTTGCACAGATCGTTGGCAAGATCAAGAAATGCTACTGGTTCCATCCCCGTCTATTTTTCCCACTCATAGGTAATGGTGATTTTCTCACGTTCTCTTGCGTCTAGTATTGGGTACAATCTTTTCTTGAAATTCTGTTCATCAGTCAAAATATCTGCGGGATTTCCTGATACTGCCAGAATAATTCTGAATGTTTTCCTTCCAGGCAGTTCAGGATCGTAGGCTATGCTTATCTTTATCCCATGCAAATTTCCGAACACTTCCCTTGAGATTGTAATGGCACTACCTATCGCGTCTTGGAGATTTTCCTTTTGAATCTCACGCAGTACGTCAGGTAACGCAGCCTCAAGAAGAATTGCTGTCTGTTCTTGAGATGTCTCTTCCCCTATCCTCGGATAAGTCCCAGTAACAACAAGACTGATCCACTTTTTAATTGCAAAAAAATCTGGAGAAAATTGTTGTTGAGCAGGTAAATCTATCCAAGTTTCTTCTAAGAACAATCTATCCTCAGTAACGGAAGAATTTGAACTTACACGTGCATCGAAAGTCGTTTCCCTAATTATTCGCGGATATGGGTCAACGACAATAATATATAATGATTCTCCTTCAAAGGTCTTGTCAAAAAAAGTCTCCTCAGGGTCAAAACTCTTAATGTCCTCATAAAGTTCGGTGAAACCAGATAATCGGCCTTGTGTTTGGTAAACTATTCTATTTCGTCTTTTTCCATCACGGTATGGAATCGGAGGGGATACTATGTTCCCCACGGAGGATATCCCAAAATTCCCCGTCGTTCTCATTCTTTGGTACCAAGCAAGATTGTCCTTGGACACCGTTTCCATTACTTCTTTTTCCAAATTTTCTCTTGAATCTCCATAGTTGTCAAATCTTCAAATCCTCTTACTATCCACTCGTGGGCCATATCAAACCATGCTTGAACTCCTTCATCGTTAATGCCTCTTGCAGTAAGTTCTAAAACAAAAACCTGGTCTTTAGTTTGTCTGCTCACAGCTTGGTTCATTCTAACATGAAGCCTGCCCTTATTATCCGGCAGCCTGTATGTTGTACGCCAAGCTACACTTTCAGGTTCTGCTAGAAACCGCTCGTTTTTTGCATAACTCAAATCACGAAACACGCTCCCGACCTCGTTAGGATACAGCCACCCCTCTCCGCGCAGGATATGGTTCATGTAAGTAAGCTCATACTGTCTTACCTTCGCCTCTCCGATATTTTGCTCCTTAAGAAAAGCAGTAAACAATCCCCACGAGTCTAAGAACTTAGGAAATAACTCCTCATACCTGGGATACTTGTTATCCGCCTGTAATTTTCGCCAGTTCTGCAAGAATCCATCTTGCTGAACTTGCACAAGGTGATTCCTTACTTTATTTATGAAGAATAACCTTGGTAGCGGAGGGTGGGTCAACTGCTCTATACTCACGGCCAGAGGCGGAGGAGTCTCTCCAAATACTTCCTGAACAAATCCAATAGGAGGTCGTTCTTCGCAGTCAGGGTATTCTTCTCTGTCCAGCTTATCCCAGAAAAGGCCCGTATGAGGAGCTTTGAAATCCCGTAAAGTTTCAAAATGGACTCCAAAAACAACTTCAATTACCGGCGGATTCTCATAATCCGGCAGAGATAATGGACTTGACTTCATATGTGATTTCCTTGTTGCCATGAGAACAGAATATACGAAAGATGCTGTTATTTATCGGCGTAAATGGCCTCATGCTTCCAGAAAACATAATTATAACAAATGCACCCTTCTTTGTCAAGACCCGGTTCTGTGGCTCGTAGCAAGACTTAGAATCCAGTCTTCTCATGAATTTAACACATTTCCCAGTAGCTGCAAGCACTCGTAGCAAAAAAATAGCTGGTTTTGCCCCGAATCGCTGATATAATGGCAATGGTAAATAGGACTATTGGAGATTTCTTATGTGTGACAAATGCGGTTGCAGCGAAACTAACACCGAAAAAACCTTTGAAGAGAAGGTCAAAGACACAATTGAGGTCATTCGGCCAAGCCTGCAAGCCCACGGCGGCGACGTCGAGCTCGTAGGCGTGGATGACGATAATACCGTCAAAGTCCGCCTCCAGGGCGCCTGCCAGGGCTGCCCGGGCGCCCAAATGACAATGAAAGATGGCATCGAAAGAATCCTCAGGGAGAAGGTCCCGGAACTTAAAGAGGTCGTCGCTGTAAGCTGAGTGAAGCCAAAAAGGCAGACCGCAGGGGTGTATGATTTCTCCATGCAGCAGGGTACCCGTCGGGGCACTCAGCCAGGCACAGGTCGATGCGTCGCCGGTACATCTTGCCTATAATTGACGCAGGCATCAAATAATATATGCCCAACTTCAGTTTTGTGGCCCTTGTGATATTTTTTGACCATTTTGCGCAAGATTTCACTCATAAGAGACCAGGCATTCGGCCACACTGTCAATGTTCGGATTTTCAATTACCCCTCTTTCGGTTATGATAGCCGTAATATCCCGGGCCTGGGTAACGTCAAAAGCCGGATTGTACACGTCAACGCCGTCGGGAGCGGTTTGCGTTCCGGCAAACTTCGTCACCTCATCGGCGGATCTTTGCTCAATCGGTATCTCCGCTCCGGTTCTTATACTCAGATCAAACGTGCTCGAAGGCGCCGCAATGTAGAATGGTATGCCGTGCTCTCTTGCAAGAATGCTCAAGCTGTATGTGCCTATCTTGTTCGCTGTGTCACCATTCGCCGCGATTCGGTCGGCACCGGTTATTACCGCATTTATCTTGTCCTGGGCCATCAGCCACCCGGCCATATTGTCGCAGATAACCGACACGTCAATTCCCGCCCGTTGCAGCTCCCATGCCGTTAACCGCGCACCCTGCAGCAATGGCCGAGTCTCATCCGCATAGACCTTAAACCTCCTGCCTTTGTTATGCGCCTCGAACATCACTGATAGTGCCGTCCCCTGCCCCGCAGTTGCCAGTGCCCCGGCGTTGCAATGCGTCAGAATACCGGAATCTTCCTTGATGAACTTCTGGCCATTCACGCCGATACGCCGGCACATATCCACGTCTTCGGCACAGATTGCATTGGCCTCACTCAGAACAAACTCGCGCAGGGTCACCGCTGTTGCCTCTGGTTGCCCGGCCACAAACTCCTCGGCTCTTCTGCGGATCCTTTCGGTCGCCCAGAACAAATTCACCGCCGTCGGACGGGCCGACGCCAAGTATTCGCACGACTGGCCCAGAATCTGCATGGCCTGTTCCAAACTATCGTCCGGTGTCGGCTTCTGCATCCCTAAAACCAGACCGTAAGCCGCCGCGACCCCTATAGCAGGGGCGCCGCGAACGGCAAGGGTCTTTATCGCTTCGTAAAGCTGCCCGGTGTCCCGGCACTGCAGCTTGACAAACTCAGCCGGCAACCGCCGCTGATCCACAAGCTCCAGAAAGCCGTCAACATCACCGGCCCACTTAAGCGCCTGAGCAATCATAAAAACCACGTCTCCTGTTACCTTATTGCATATTGCTTTTGTCACATCCGTTATCGACTATCTATTGTCTTTGCCGTAGATTCTTCCCTCTCTGTAATCCCGCCAGGCCGGCTCAAACGCCATCCTGTCGGTCGGCGCCGACCTCACTTTTACGTTCTCGCACCGGAACAAACCCCGCGAATCCCTGTCGTATTCGATTTGCAATACGGAACTTCGCAGAGACTCATTCTCAGGTTTGAACTTCAAAGCCTCGCCGGTCGCTCTGTTAATAACACCAGGATGCACCTCGATTCCATCCTTGGCCACAACAAGATGCGAGCCGCGCGACCCGCCGCCTTGCTCAAGCAGCTCTACAATCGCCTTTAGATACGCAACACTCGTCAAAGCCAGATGCTCTGCCCGTATAGCCCATAAGATGTCCTTTTTGCCGTGTGACATCAGCCCTTGCTTTTGAATGCATCTATAGAGTTCAACGGCCTCCTTCAAAGCCCTGCGGCAGTCACTCAACTGGCGTACATGTCCGGCCGATGCGGTCATACGAGACTGGATTGCCTTTATAACCTGCTTCGGCATAGGACCGCCGGAAACTTTGTAACGGTCGAATCTCGTGATCAATTCAACCAACTGGCGATCAATCTGGCCCTCTTGGCTCGAGTAATTCGCCGGCTCACAGCCATAAACGTTCACAATGTATTGTGCCGCTCGCAAACCGCCAACCTGCCCGGCGTTAAGGGCCGAACCGCCGGGACGTTTAACGCCGTGAGTGCCCGCCATCTCGCCGATTACAAAGGTCCCGGCTATGTTGGACTCCCACCACTTGTTCACCGCAAAACCACCGTTGTTGTGCTGAGCACAAACCGCAATCTCCAACGGCTCGGTATGCAAATCGATACCGTTCTCCCTGTATATTTCAATGGCAGGCGGATTCATTGCAAGAAGCCGTTCGATAGGTGTCTCCTGAAGCGCGCCGGCCTCCTCCAAATACTGGCGTGGTACCGGCTTGAGCTGCTCGATATCAAACGTCTCGGTCGAATCGCTCCCGGCCGGGTTGTGCAGAAAGTCCATGAACACACGCCTGCCCTTTTGCGTCTCGCTGAACACCAGAACATCAATCAACGATGATTGATGATTCTCAATCCGCTGCGGGTCGAAAGGCCACTGATAACCCTTGAGAAAAATATTCGTCGCTATCTTGCTTATCGAAGGGAAATAGCCCGCAAGGAACTCCCGCTCATCGCCGCCCTTCTTGTCGGTGCTGAAGATTCGCGGAATCGCCTGCATATAAGTGCCCGAGACGTTCCATCGAAACTTGGTGCTCGCCAGCCCGAACTGCCACTCGGGCAGGTTCTCCGCAGCCAGGCCCGCCTTGAATGCAAGGCCGTGAATACCGAACTGGCCTTTCGGATAAACGCTGGCCTTGTAAAGCTCACCGGGCCCACCGGCGGCGAGGACTATGTTTGCACCGAGGTAAACGTTTATGGTGCGCTTCACTCTATAAATGCGACTCTTGTCAAAAGTCACGATGCCGGCAATTCGCTTGGAATCACCCGGGCCGACCGTCAGCAAATGCATCACCTCCTGTTTGTCCGCTATCGTGACACCATACCGTTCGAGCTGCCTCTGCAGAGCCTCGCTCATGAACTTGCTCGTCTTCGGGCCCGCGGACGTCGCTCTCTCCGAGGGGTCGTGGTCCGTTTTATATCCGATGAAGCTGCCCATAGAGTCAGTCGGGAACGGGACCCCTGCCCGAACCAAATGGTAGAATTCCGGAAGCGAGCCGATCGCCTCGGCAAGTGCAAGGTCGCCGTGGCAGCAGCCGGCAGCAGTCAACGTCTTGGCGAATTCCTCGGCGCTGTCGGGGACGTCCGGACTGGTGCCCATTTTGTAATAAGTCTGCTTATCGGAGCCGCTCATCCGCGAGGCGCCTAAAGCAAGCCCCCCTGTCACAACCACAATCCTCTCTGCCGGATTCTCCGGGCCTTTTCGGCCCATGAACTCACACAGGTGCACTGCACAGTTCATCCCCGCAGCACCCGAGCCGACAATCACAGTATTGTACCGATGAAAGGTGAACGTTTGATTAGCTACCTGTCTTTTTTCCACGATTCTTTCTCTTATCAGGCATTGAGTAACTCGCTCGTCGCTTCATGCGTCTATGCAATGTTAAAATCTCTGCCGGTGGCCTCGCTTATTTCTTCGGCCGACGCCCTGGCAAAATCGATATCGGGATATTTCTCGCCCCGCAGCGTGTCTATCAGGTGTTTGACTGCTGTCAGCTCTTCGGCCAGAAGTTCGTAGTCCTGCTCATCAACTATTTTCTTCATCGTTGCCTTTTCGATCATGCTGAACGACCCGCCCAGGACCAGAACTCCGGCGTCTATGTAGTCGGGAATATTGCCCGGATTGGTCCCGCCCGTGGGCACTAAGCTGATGATCTTATGAAGCGGCGCATCAATCGCCTTGATGAAAGCCGGGCCGCCTAACTGCTTGGCCGGGAATACCTTGCAAAGATTCGCCCCCTTGGAAAACTGACCGACAACTTCGCCCGCACTGCCGCATCCCGGTATCATAGGTATCCGCCCGGCAAAGCTCTTGAAGCTCTCGTCACTGAAATTGACCGCCGAGACAAGGTAACACGCGCCCGCATCGACAACCTGCCGCACCGAAGGCAGCGGGTCCTGCGCATTGACCCTGTTGTAAACCTCAAGCATTGAAGCTGAGTCAATCAAACTCGCCACACCTGCCGCAAAGTCCGGAAGCTCCTTACGCAGCCGCGCAAGCTTCTCCAGCGGCTTGCTTATACGACAGGTTAGTTCCATATTATTCACGCCCGCCTTGACAAGTGCCTCAGCCGTCCTGACAATGTCGAGCTTATCCTGATTAAAGACGAGAATAAAGCCGTCTTGCAACAGTGTCGTGATTGTGCCTTTGATATCCATTATTACTCTCGCTACAATCTTCTCAGATGAAAGCCCCCATCAACATTTATAACCTGGCCGGTCGAAAAATCAAGTCTGCCTTCCGCGATGGCCCCGACGGCTTTCGCCACATCTTCCGGCCGGCCCCATCGCCTGATCGGCGTAAGCCCCTCGGCAATCAGCTTGTCATATTTGCCTTTGACCGCGCTGGTCATATCCGTCTCTATTATGCCCGGACTGATCTCAAACACTCCGATATTGTATTCAGCCAACCTGTCTGCATAAAGCTTCGTCATCATCGTCACGCCCGCCTTGCTTACGCAGTATTCACCGCGCGCCGGCGAGCTCGTATATGCAGAAATCGACCCGATATTCACAATCCGAAACGCCCGCTCCGGATGCTCCTTTTTCTGCTCGATCATCCAGTTGGCCACCTGCTGGGTCAGAAAGTAAGGCCCCTTGAGGTTTATCCCGATAACCCTGTCAAAGCTCTCCTCCGTTGTCTCGAGCATATCGACTCGCTTGGCCACGCTGACCCCTGCGTTGTTTACCAGCATATCGCATCTGCCGAACTTGCTTTTGGTCGTCTCAACGAGCCGCCTTCGATCCTCAGCCTTGCTGACGTCACCCTGGGCAAATTCACACTGAGCGCCAAGCTCTTCGGCCTCGGTTTTGGTCTTCGGCAGAGAATCCTGAACGCGGTTCACCACCAAATCATACCCTAAGCTCGCCAATTCCAATGCGATCGCTCTTCCGATACCGCGACTCGCCCCGGTAACAATCGCTACAGGCCTTTCTGCCATACTCAGATCCTTCCTCATTTATTCCTTCAAGAATTCGCCAATTTCTTTCGCTGCTGCCATTCCGTCCGCCACGGCCGCAACCACCGTTGATGCCCCTCGCACAAGGTCGCCGCCGGCAAAGACCCCCTCCCGGGATGTCGCCGCCGTACCTTCGGGCGTTTGTATAAGCCCGTTTTGCAATTCCACGCCGGGCAGAATTTCCCCGATTTCCTTTGGGCTCCCTTGCCCTATCGCCTCGACCACGATGTCCATATCAAGATCGTAAGCGCTCGATTTGGCCGGCTCAGGTCTGCGCCGTCCTGAAGCATCCGGCTGGCCCAATCTTGTCGGGCAAACCCTTATTCCCGTAAGTTTGCCGTTCTCGCAGTTAAATCCAATCGGCTGTGTCAATATCAGAAAATGAACGCCTGCCTTCATCGCCCTGTCACGCTCGGATCCCCAGGCCGGCATCTCCTTGAACGACCTGCGGTATATGATATAAACATCCCTGGCTCCGAGCTCGCTGGCCGCAACCGCCACATCCATCGCCGTATTGCCCCCGCCAATCGCCGCCACGCTCTTACCGGCAACGTCCGGTCCGACCGGCTCTCTGGCTGCAGAAAGAAACTCCAGCGCACTCCATAAACCCTCAATACGCTCATCTTCGCCGCTTGTGCTGACCGACTGCGGCAGGCCCGTACCGATAAAGGCCGCGTCAAAACCCTCCGCCATAATCGTATCGAGGTTGAAACCGGCATCCAGCTCTTTGCCCAGACGCAGAATCATTCTCTCCTCGGGCACATCGCTAAAAACCGCTGCAATCTCATTCTTCAGTGAACCACTCTGCCTGTCCTCGGGGATCACCGATTCAACCATTCCACCGAATTCGCTGCTCTTATCGAAAATCGTCACGCTGTGCCCGGCCTCGAGCAGCTTCGCCGCACAGGCAAGACCCGCCGGACCCGCACCGATTACAGCGACTTTCTTCCCCGTGGCCGATTCCGGTATTCGCAGCTTCGACCAGCCCTTCTTATTGGCCTGCTCTGCCAGGTACCTTTGTATCTGAGCAATAGGCAAAGGCCCATCACCAATTAAACCCTGCAGGCAATTACCCTCACACTGCTGCTCGACAGGGCACAGCCACGCACAGACCTCGGAAAATATATTGGTCTCTCTTAGCACATCATAGGCACCCCTGTCTTTGCCATCCAAAAACAGGCTGATGAATTTCGGAATATCAACGCCGGCCGGGCACGCCAACCGGCACGTCGGCTCCTGGCACTTCCGGCACGCCGACGCCAATCGGGCAAGATTGTCCCTGTCGCTCATTCTGCCGTGCTCGAATATCGGCCCATACACCTCGTTGTCCCGCACAACGCAGCCGGCCATTCCCCCGTCCCGCATAATCTGCGTACACGCGCTGCAGCTCACGCAGACCTTTTCCGGATACATCCGGCCCTTCGTGAGAATATCCTTGGCAAAATCAGGATATGCAAAGGCCATCCGCCCGGCACCGGCCAGGCTCACCAGGCCGTTTGCCTTATTTGCCGCCGCTACATTCGCAAACAGCGTCCGCAGCCAGCTATAGCCCGTCCCGACAATCGCAATATCGCCGAATTCCTTTTGGATCTGGCCTGCGACGTTTATCAGCCTGGCCACGCCCGCCAGCGGGTGCTCGGGCTCTTCGTACCCGCCGACTACCGTCTCATTAAAGGGCCTGCCGACATGCGGGTTGTAATAGGGATTGGCCACCGTCACGTTAATCAGCTTGACCCCTTGCTGCCGCAGAAGCCCAATCAGCTTCTTTGGCTCGGTCAAATCCGGCCTGCTGTAATCATCTTTAGCAACACCCCACCCGTAAGGATACGGTATAGCGTCATAAACGCCGAGCCTCGTGACCACCGCCTTATCTTCGCCAAGCTCCTGATGAATTTTATCAACCACGTCTAACACAAATCTGGCCCGGTTCTCGAACGAGCCCCCGTACTTGCCTTTTCTGCTATGACAGGCGAGAAGCTCGTTAATCAGATACCCGTGACAGGATTTCACGTCCACCGCATCGAACCCCGCCTCGAAGGCAATTCTCGCCGCCTCGACATAAGCATCCACAAGTCCGTCGAGATAATCATCCGTCACGACAGGCCAATCGTCCGGTATCTTGCTCTTTCTGTTCGGATCGGGCTCTTGCTGCGGAACCAGCGGATCCCGATAAGGGTCACGCTGAGCAATCATCGGTTGCGCGATGCCCTTTGGCTTGCTGTATCGACCCGAGTGAGTAAGCTGCATCACGATTACAGGTCTATGCTCGGGCCCCATACTCTCGGCTGCGACCTCCCGCATCCTTTTGGCCGTCGCGGCGAAGCTATCTTTGCTCTTTTCGTTGAGCCACAACTGTCGCGGATTGGCCCTGGCCTCCGGCACAACCGCCGTCGCCTCCGCCCATATCAACCCCGCCCCGCCGGCGGCAAATCTCTCGTATCGCCGGACAGTCAGCTTGCCCGGCCGACCATCCGAATCACCGTCACACCCTTCCATGGGATGCACGGCCAGTGAATTAGGTATAACAAGACCTCCAGCCTGCACAGGCTCAGACAAAATCGAAACATCCTCCACGGCATCGATATCAACGCCGAGCCGGCTCCTTAATTCCTTCAAATCTTCAACTCTGCGCAGTTGAAACTCCCACATCTCTGCCTTCCTTTTATTTTGTGGCCTGCATTTCGACCGACGATATACTACCGGTCATTTACGAGCTTTGCCTTCAGATACCTGACCGTATAACTCTTTCTGTTCTTAACGATCTCCTCGGGCGCACCAGCCACCACGACCTGCCCGCCGGCATCACCACCTTCGGGACCAAGGTCTATTATATAGTCTGCCATCTTGATAACATCAAGATTATGCTCTATCACCACCACCGTATTGCCCATGTCGCACAGCCGGCCCAATACATTCAGCAGGTTATGAATATCGGCAAAGTGCAGACCCGTGGTCGGCTCATCCAGTACGTACAAAGTATGTCCCGTCGCCGCTTTGCCTAATTCCGCGGAAAGCTTGACCCGCTGGGCCTCACCACCTGAAAGCGTCGTTGAAGCCTGGCCCAACTGCATATAGCCCATACCAACGTCCGCGAGCGTCTGCAGCACCCGCATAATCTTCGGGAAATTCGCAAAGAAATCAAGCGCATCGGCAATCCGCATATCGAGCACATCCGCAATGTTCTTGCCCTTGTACGTGACCTGCAGTGTCTCCGGATTGAATCTCTTGGCCTTGCAGCTCTGACACGTGACATAGACATCAGGCAAAAAGTGCATCTCAATCTTCTTCGTCCCTTGTCCCTTGCAGTATTCGCAGCGCCCACCTTTGACGTTAAAGCTGAATCGGCCCGGCTTGTAACCGCGAATCTTCGCCTCTCGCGTTATCGAGAACAATTTCCGTATCAGATCAAATACACCCGTGTACGTCGCCGGATTGCTCCGAGGCGTCCTTCCGATTGGCGATTGGTCTATTTCTATGACCTTATCAATCTGGGAAGTGCCCAGGACGTTCTTATGTTTGCCGGGCTTCTCACGTGATTGATACAGCCTGCGCTTCAATGCTCTGAGCAGAATCTGGCTGACCAAAGTGCTCTTGCCGGAACCCGACACCCCCGTCACACAACTGAAGACTCCAAGTGGAAATTTGACATCGATGCCCTTGAGATTATTTTCCGCCGCGGCCTTTACCTCGAGGCACTTTCTCAGACTATATTTCCTTCTTTTTACCGGCAGCGCTATGCTCTTTTTGCCGCTGAGATACTCGCCCGTCAGCGACCTTTCACAACGCATAATATCATCTAAGCTTCCCTGCACAACAACTTCACCGCCATGTGCCCCGGCCGCCGGCCCTATGTCGATAATATGGTCCGCACTCTTGATGATATCCTCATCGTGCTCAACCACTATGACCGTATTACCGAGCCGGGCCAGCCGCTGCAGTATCCCGAGCAGCCGGTCATTGTCACGCTTGTGCAGACCTATCGTAGGCTCATCGAGCACGTAACAGACACCCACCAGACCGCTGCCGACCTGCGTGGCCAGCCGGATTCGCTGGGCCTCACCGCCGGCAAGCGTCCTGCTCGTTCTGTCTAACGTCAGATACCCAAGCCCAACGTCCACCATAAACCTGAGCCGGGCCTTTATCTCTTTCAACACCTGCGCGGCAATCACAGATTTCTCTTTGTCCAGTTTTAGCTTCTTGAAGAAGTGCTGCGCCCTTTCGATACTCAGAGACGTCAACTGGTTTATGCTTTTGCCTCCCACGGTAACGGCGACCGCCTCGGCCCTAAGACGCGCGCCGCCGCACTTCTGGCACGGCTGCTCCGAGAGATAGCTGTGCAGCCTGGCCTTAACGTATTCACTCGTTGTATTCTCCCATCGCCGCGTAAGGTTCGGGATAACACCCTCAAACCACACGCCGTATTTTTGCTCGTCGGCCGCCGACGTCCCGTAAAGCAAAATCCTCCTGTATTCATTTGGTATCCGCTCGAATGGAATCGACTTGCTGATGCCCATCTTTCTGCAGAACCTCTTGACCAGCCGGTTGTAGAAGATGTTCATCCTCTTGCCGCCCTTGCGCCACGCATCGATCGCACCGTTCTCCAGTGAAACGCTCTTGTCGGGCACTATCAGATCAGGATCAAATTCCAGAATCGTCCCCAGACCGTCGCAGCTCTTGCACGCGCCGTACGGACTGTTGAAGCTGAACAGCCGCGGCGACAGCTCCTCAAGAGACGCCTGCGGATGCTTGGAACAGGCAAACTTCTCGCTGTATATAACCTCCTGCCAGTTGTCCCCCCCGCCAGGGAACCTTGCGGCAGGGGACTTACCCTCACCGCCGTTTTGCTTGTCCTCGCTGGGCTCGGCCACCAGAACCAGGACTATCCCGTCGGCTAATTTCAGCGCCGTCTCCACCGAATCAGCCAACCGAACGCGAATCGAATCCTTGATTATCAGCCTGTCAACAACCGCTGCGATATGGTGCTTCTTGTTCTTGTTCAAAGCCGGGATACCGCTTCCCCGGCTCACATCGTAAATCACGCCGTCAACGCGCACACGCACGAAGCCCTCGCGCTGAATATCCGCGAAAATTTCTTTGTGTTCGCCCTTCTTGCCGCGCACTAACGGAGCGCAAATCTGCACTTTCGTCCCCTCAGGCCGAGCAAGTATCGACTCAACTATCTGCGAAGAATGCTGGCTGGTAATCTCCTTGCCGCACACCCAGCAGTGCGGCTGACCGGCACGCGCAAAAAGCACCCTGAAATAATCGTAAATCTCGGTCGCGGTAGCCACGGTCGAGCGCGGATTGCCCCCCGCCCGTCGCTGCTCAATCGCAATCGTCGGCGGCAAACCTGTAATATCCGATACGGCGGGCTTTTGCATCTGTTCCAGAAACTGCCTCGCGTACGCACTGAGCGACTCGACATACTTCCTGCGCCCCTCCGCATAGACCGTATCAAACGCAAGCGAGCTCTTTCCGGAGCCGCTTATCCCCGTAATAACCACCAGTTTATCACGTGGAATGCTCAGGCTGATGTTCTTAAGATTATGCTCGGAAGCCCCGGTTATCCGAATAGCCTTTTCCGCCCGTTTAGCCATATTACCTCTTTGCCCGTGTTGCCAGCACCACTTTCAAAAAACCGGCAATAACACAAACTAACAATTGTACCAAAACACCCCGAAAAGGTAAAATGTAAATTGGTGATTCAGCCAACCAGACAACCGTTGAAAATGATCGCAATAATTGATGGAAAAGCTGCATAGCTGGAACTTATCTTATTCTAAGGCCAGAAACCTGCAGGAACGCCTGGCCGGCAAAGTGCTCCATACGCCCCTCAAAAAGCCGCCAAGGACGGTCGCTGGCCTTGATTGCGCCTTCAGCAAAGACGGCAAGAAAATCCTCGCCGCTGTGATTATTCTGAAATTACCTACTTTCGCGTTAATCGAAACAAAAAGAGCAACTCGGAAAGTAACCTTCCCCTACATCCCCGGCCTGCTTTCCTTTCGCGAGGCCCCAGTCTGCATTGCCGCAGTCGAGAAGCTGCAAAAACAGCCGGACGTCTTTATCATCGACGGCCAGGGCATCGCCCATCCTCGCCGGCTTGGCTTGGCCGCGCATCTGGGCCTTTTTTTCAATAAGCCCACCGTCGGCTGCGCAAAGAGCAGACTAATCGGCCAATTTGAAGAACCCCCGCTTGAAAAAGGTTCCTATAGTCTATTGAAGGATAAGAAAAGCACAAGGCGCAAAATGAGTGACAAGCAAGTCTTGAACTACGAAGTCATCGGCGCAGTGCTTAGAACCCGCACCAATTGCCGGCCCGTCTTTGTCTCCGTGGGCCACAAGTGCGTGCTAAAAGATGCTGTGGAGTTAACCCTCGCCTGCACAACCAAATACCGCCTGCCTGAGCCTACCCGCCTTGCCCATCAGCTCGTCGGCAAACTCAAGCTAAAAACCTGACCGTACTCAATCCCGGACCTGAAGCAGGGCTTATTCCGATATGACCTTAGCCGACTTTATCACTACAGGCTCAACCGGAACGTTGGGCATGCCCATCCGATTCGTTGTCTTTACCCCCGCGATGGCATCTACAATGTCCATACCTTCGACCGTCCTGCCGAATACAGCGTACCCCGGATTGCGATTCTCAATATAATTCAGAGAGTCGTTGTTCCTGTGATTGATAAAGAACTGGGCCGTTGCACTGTCCGGATCAGGGGTCCGGGCCATAGCGATAGTGCCTCGATCGTTTTTCAATCCGTTGCCGGCCTCGTTGACAATCGGTGCATGCGTTTCTTTGCGTGCCATCTCGGCTGTAAACCCGCCCCCTTGTATCATAAAGTCCCGTATGACCCTGTGAAATATCGTCCCGTCATAGAAACCCTCCTCGACATACGTCAGAAAATTCTTCACAGTAACAGGAGCAGCAGCCTCATCAAGTTCAATAACGATATCACCCATGCTCGTTTCCAGCTTTACCATCTTTGTTTTCGATTCCACTGTTTTCGTTTCCGACTCGACATCTTTCGGTTCCCCGGCACAACCGCAAAACAAAACGGCCGCCGTCAACAACCCACAGCACCAAAACTTATTAATCATAAAAAGCCTTTCTCAAAACCAAAACTCTTATGCACAGACCGTTCAATTTCTTCCATAGGCTGGTCACTACGCGCCATAATCTATTTGCTCATTCCACTTGTGTTTTTTGACTGAAGCAAGAATCTTCTGAGCGCATTCCAGTGCGGCCAGACCCTCTTCGGCGCTGACCTCAGGCGTAAGCGTCCTGTCGGCAACCGCCTTCAGGAAGGCCTCCTGCTCGAGACGGATGGGCTCTTTGTCATCTATGTCAAGCTGCTCAATGTGCAGCAGATCCGGCCAGTTTACTGCCGTCATGTTGAAATCCCCGGATTCTTTGTGCTCTTGTATCCACTTGACGACGTTAATATTCGGGTCCGCCTTAATGATAATCCCGCTCTTCCTGAAGTAATCCACGCTCAGATACGCCTGCCGACAAAATACCCGCACCCTCCGTTCGGTCTTCAGCGCCAGTCGCGAAGCCGTAATATTCGCAATACAGCCGTTATCGAAAACAATCCTCGCGTTACAGATATCTTCCTTCTCTCCTATGACATTAACACCGACGGCATCCACCCTCTTAATCTTGCTTGCCGCCAGAGACAAAATAATATCTATGTCGTGGATCATCACATCCAGAACAACCCCCACATCCGTTGACCTGAACGGATACGGACTGATGCGGTTGGCCTCGATAAACTTCGGTTCGATGGCAAGCCGTTTCATCGCCTGAACAACAGGATTGCAACGCTCGGAATGACCCGCCGCAACCACGCTGTTGTTCTTCCTCGCAAGTGACACGATCTTCTTGCCCTCTCTGACGTTGGCGGCCAGCGGCTTTTCAATCAGCACCGCAACCTTATTCTTGATAAATGCCTTCGCCAGCGTCAGATGCGTCACCGTAGGAGTCGCTATTGTTACCGCATCGACCTTGCCAAGAATATCCGCGCAATCCGTATAGGCTGAACAACTATATTTGTCCGCCAGCCGCTGAGCTTTGGCCGCGTTGATATCAACCGCCGCTACAAAATCGCACTGCGGCAACTGATCATAGACCTTTGCGTGTATCGCACCCATTTTGCCCGCGCCTACTACCGCAGTGCGCACCCTCACATCTTGCATACTGGAAACCCTAAAACTTAAAACTTGAAACTCAAAACTTCCTTAACGTCTCGAGGTACCTGCCGTATTGATGCTTGCTGCTCCTTGTTATCGCATCAACAATTGCCTTGACGTTTTCATCGAGCCCGTCCTCCTGCGCCAAAGCGTCTGCATTCTCCAGAAGCGTGCCTCCCTGGCGGTAGAGTCTTCTGTACGCCTCTAAAATTCGCTCTTGCTGCTCCTCGTTCAAGCCGGCCCGCTGCATTCCACGTTTATTAACGCCGCGAACCATCGGTGGATAATGACCGCTCACAGTCAGAAAAGGTGGTATGTCCTTATTAAGTCCGGCAAGCCCCGCCACGAAGCACCACTTGCCAAGAGTAACAAACTGATGCAAACCAACCATGCCGCTGAGCCATACCCCCGTCTCGATCCTGCAGTGCCCGCTCACCTGTGCACAGTTGCTCATAACAATCTTATCTTCAAGCCGGCAGTCATGTCCAAGGTGCACCCCGACCATAAGGAAGTTCTCATTTCCTATTTTGGTCGCTTTGTCTGGGTGCATGCTCGAATGGATCGTCACCTGCTCGTGCAGAACGTTGCCGTCCCCTATCACAAGTCCTCCAACCTCCGACTCTGTCAAACCCAGCACCTGAGGCCAGGCGCCGATAACGGAATTGGAAAAGAAACGGTTGTTCCTTCCAATTTTGACGTTCTTCTCAATCACCACATTCGCGTCGAGCACCGTGCCCGACCCGATTAATGCCCCGCTGCCGATCACACAATTCGGACCGATCGCAACCCCGTCGGCCAACTCGGCGTCTTTATGGACTACTGCACTTGGATGTATCTCAGACATTTCAACTC
>JAGMDR010000121.1 GCA_023128595.1 Planctomycetota bacterium
TCTATCTTCGTCCCGGCTCCGATTATCGTATTTCCAAACTTGGCCCTGTCAACACAGCAGTTGGCCCCTATCTCCACAAAGTCTTCAATCACCACGCCCCCGTTGTGGGGAATGAGTCGATGAGCACCGTCAATAAACGAGTATCCAAAACCCGTTGACCCAATCGTGCTGTTAGCCTGAACAATCACGTTGTTACCCAAACGGCAGTTATGGTAAATAACAACGTTACTGTCGAGCCGGCATTTCTTCCCTATCCTCGAATTCTCGCCTATTTTGCACCCGCCGGCGATTATGCTGTTTTCGCCGATTTCAACACCATCGTCAATTACCACCCCAGGCCCTACGGAAACGCCCTTGCCTATCTTGACATCCTTTCCCGTTACGGCGCTCGAGTCAATGCCCTCAGTTGCGGATTTCAACTTAGGGGCAAAAATGCTCAAAACTTCAATCAAAGCCGCATCCACATTTTTCACAATCAATTGCGGCTTGTCAAAGCCCTCAAGACGCTCGGAAACAATTACCGCACCCGCGAGTGATTTTTCGAGCGATGCCTTATGTTTGTCGTTTGTAACGAACGTAACATCACCGGCGCCGGCCGCCTCGGTCGGACCCACCGATTCTATCAGTTGATCAGCGGCGTTCGTATTATCAGCCAGCTCAGCGCCGATCCGCTTGGCCAATTGTGCAACTGTCAATTCCATCCCGAATCAAGCGTCAAAAGTAAATCTCTTAACCTCTACTTGCCTTAAAGCTTGAATTTTGACTCTATCTTATCCATCTCCGCCACAACCTCGGCAGTAAGATCTACGCAGCCCGCGCTATACAGCACTTTATGAGTTTGCAGCGCCATCATAAGCTCCTCGTAATTCGCCATCGGAAAATCAGGTTCCTCGACTTCAAGAACCATAGTCAACCCCTTTTGCTTGGCCAGCTCCTTGGTTATCCGCAGAACCTCCTTGTACAGCACTTCTGTCCATTGGGCATCTTTTAATGCTCTCTCCCGACCGCTGAACTGCTTCATGGCCTCAAACTCGGCCTGTTTCTTCAGGAGCTTTTCGTACTGCTTCATATAGTCACTGCTGTCAGGCTTTAAGGCCTTGAGCCCCGCCTCCTGTGCCGCGCTCTCTTTTTGGAGCATTTCCAGATTCGCGTTCCTCGTTTTCTGCTCGGCAAGTGCTTTGTCTCTGTAGCTCGCACTTACCTTGCAATCGCCGAAGACATCCCTCATATTCACAATTCCGATCTTTGAGGCCAGCGGATCGCTTCCAGGCTGAGCCGAGCTGTATCCGTACCCCAAAAACAAAACAACCGCACCTGCCAAACAGCCCAAAACCACTATTCTGGTCTTCATAAACTACCCTTTCTTGCTTACTCTTGCTTCTCTGATTTTGCCTCTTTCACTTCTTAAAACAACAGGCCTCCCACCGAGAAACTGAACACCTGCATATCATCCTCACCGTCCTTCAAGAATGGCGAGGCAAGCTCGAATCTCATCGGCACCGGCCCGAACCACTGCGGTATCCGTATTTGTATTCCCGTTCCCACTGCCGCACGGTAGCCGCCGCTGTCAATCAATCCACTATCTACAAAAAACAGCCACGACAGGTTCTCGCCCACCACTGGAACAGCCACTTCCGTATTCGCCAGGAATATCCAGTCGCTGCCGATTGGGTCTTTCCGCTCCGGCACCGGAACATTCGTCTGAAGGCCTCGTGTGCTCACGCCGCGATACTCAAAACCTCTGATTCCGTAAGTGCCGGTGCCCCCGCCGTAGAACTTCTCGAAAGGTGGGGCGCCGCCTAAAACTGTTCCTACCCGAAACTTCGTTGCCAGAATTGTCTTTCGATCGAGCAAATCCTGATGGAGTGTCGCGTATCGTGCGTAAATCCCGCTCAATACCCCAAAGTTATGATCACCTGAAACTTGCTCGTAACCGGTGTCAAAAGTGTACCCCTCACTTGGGTTGTATCTGTCGTCGGCCATATCACGCCCGACTCCAAACCTCACGCCCGCAAGGGCGTTGCCGCCCTTAACACGGTAGATCTCCTTGGGAGCATCCAAATCAACGCCGCCGACGTCAACGTTTTCGGCTCTAAAGCCGATGCTCCTGCGCCAGTTGCCTTTGCACCGCTGCTCAAATCCGAGGTACCCCTTCAGGCGTTCTTCGTCGTAGCTTCGCCGGCCTCTCTCGTAATAAGAGCCGACCACGTCAAGTGACGTAGGTTTGTCCCTGAAATACGGCTCGGTGAAAGATACCGAATACTGGTTGACCACGGTGCCCGGCTCCAGCGCAATCCGCAGCGTCTGACCAGCCCCCCTGAAGGATTTCATCATGATGAAATCCTTAAAGCTCTCAGGCGTGTCCGTAATGTCAAAGTTCCGCTGCTGGAAAACCAGATGCCCCATCACACCGCTGTCGCTGCCCACGCCGACACCCGGATTCCACATCCCCGTCAGGCCCTCTCTTATGTCAACACTCGCATCCATCCGGTCGCTCGACTCGTCAGCCGGAGGTATCGGCATTATGATTGCCTGCTCAGCTAATGTCATCCTTTGTATATATCTTTCCAACTGACCGCCGGGCTCGTTGGGTGCTATGTGGGCGTTGTACAATGCTCCCGGTGTGAAGCCGTACTCGTCCAGTACCCGCCGGATAACCTTATCCTGTGTCTCTTCGTTGCCGGTTATCTCCACCCGGCCGATCCTGAACTGCTTGTCCTCGGCAATATCGAATACCGCGTTTACAATGTTCGCAAGAGCCCCCTGCACAAACTCAGGTCGCTGCACAACCCTCGCATTGACAAAGCCGTTCTCTCGGTAAACCTTCAAAATCCTTTTGGCGTGGGCTTCCACCTTCTGCTGATAGTAAGGTTGACCGGACTCTAATTCCAATCCCTCAAGCAGTGTTTCGTTATCGAAGTGAGTATTGCCTCTAAGAACGGTATTCCCAACCTTATAGAGAGGCCCTTCATCAATTATGAAAGTGATATGCGATTCGCCTAAGGCCCGTACCGAGTTATTCAAATAGCCCCGCCGATAGTAGATCGTCCGCAGCTTTTCCACGTCCCCACTCACCTTCTCCTCTGTGTAGTAAGCAGGCCGGATAAGCCACCTCCTGGTCTTGGTTCTTATCGCTTTCTTAAGGTCACCGGTCTTTATGCCATTATTGCCCTTGAACTTCACCGACATGATCCGCACGCGCGGACCTTCGTCAATGATGTAAATCAGCTCGCCCTCCGATATCCTGGCCTCATTCAGCATCACCACGGTGTGGGCAAAACCCTTCTTGCGATAAAACTCGTCTATAATTCCTCTGCCTGTCTCGGCCAGAACCGGGTCAAGATAGTCGCCCACCTCGAAGTCTAAGTTCTTCTCTAAGGTCTTGTCTTTGTACGTGTGATTGCCCGCAAACCCAATCAATCGAACAACGTTTCGCCTGCCATCGCCATATTTAGCCCCCAGGCCCGCACCTGGCGAGGGTCTCGCTCGCCCACCCGCCCCCGTGCAACCGGAGCCCAAGCCCAACAGCCCGATCGATATAAGAGAAATCAAAACCACTTCTCGCATGTTATATCCCTAAATACTAAATACTAATCAATAATCAACTTAAAACGGCGCCGATTCCGAGACTGCCCGAGAGGCATTTTCAAACCGCGTGATCCTTTCCCTGAATATCAGCGGCACATTTCCCGTCGGTCCGTTGCGCTGCTTTGCTATTATCAATTCAGCCGTATTGTCCTGTTCCCAGTCCTTTTCCCCACGATGATAATAATCTTCGCGGTGCAGCAGCATAACCACATCGGCGTCCTGCTCGATACTACCGCTTTCACGCAGGTCGCTCATCCTCGGCCTGTGCCCTTCCCTTCCCTCCGGAGACCGGTTCAACTGGCTCAAAACCACAACTGGAATGTTCAACTCACGCGCAAGGCTCTTGATATACCTCGAAATCGTCGTAATCTCCTGCTGCCGGGATTCAACCCGACCCCCCAAGTGCATAAGCTGAAGATAATCTACCATAATGCACCGAATATCATGCGTGCTCTTGAGCCGTCTCGCCTTCGCCCGAAGCTCTAAAGGCGTCAGGCTCGAAGTGTCATCCACAAAAATTGGAGCTTCCGAGAGACTTCCACACGCCTCCACTAACTTCTGATAGTGCTCCGTATTGAGCATACCTTTCCTGACCGCTTGCGCATCAACCTCGCTTATACTGCACAAAAACCGCTCAGCCAACTGCTGCCTCCCCATCTCGAGTGAGAACAGCCCAACCGGAACCCCCTCGGCAACACCCATATACTCGGCCATGTTCAACATCAAAGACGTCTTGCCCATACTCGGCCGGCCCGCCACGATTATCATCTCCCCGTTCTGCAGACCGCACGTCAGATCGTCAAGCTCATGATAGCCGCTCGCCAAACCCGTTACATGACTGCCGTGCCGTTTCTCTATAAGCTCGTATGCTCGCGTAACAAGGTCCTTCAGAAGCACTGCATTCCCAGTGATGTTCTTGTCCGTAACCGCAAATATCCGCCGCTCAGCCTCATCAAGAACCTCCGATGCTGAGCCGGATGCTGAGTATCCATCGTCCACAATACCACTCGCCGCCGTGATCAGCTCCCGCAGCAGCATCTTCTCTTTCACAATCCCCGCATAGTAGCTAACGCTCGCTGCCGACGGCACAGAATCCAACACCCTTGCGATGTATTCCACTCCCCCAACCGCCTCTAAAGCCCCCCGCTTCTCAAGCTCATCCCGCAGCAGAACCGCATCGATACCCATATTACCTTCGACTCTACCCCTCTCATACAACCCAAGAATCGCCCCATATATCTCCTGATTCTCCTCCCGGTAAAAAGCCTCCCGACCGCCCCCCAATATCTCGATTACATCCGCGATGCACTTCCCGTCAATCAGCATCGACCCTAATACCGCCGCCTCAGCCGCCACCGACTCAGGCATACTCCGAACCGTTGTCAGTTGCCTCGAAGCCCGCGATTCGCCGCGTTCACGCCCGGCCATCTCAACCGTTCGGCCTCTTTCTTTGCCCGCCTGTGTCATTTGAGCCATTTACCTTATCCCCACATATTTAGCCCCCAGGACCGCTCCTGGCGAGGGTTTAACTTTATCTTTCCCCGACTCACCATTAAAACCACACAATGCCTAATCCACACAATACAAAATCAGCTTTCTTCTACCTCCCCCGCCTCGGCCTGCTCAGCAACCACCACCACATTAACCTCACAACTCAAATCCTCATCGTATTTCAGCCTCACCGTATGTGTTCCAACCTCCTTTATATGTCCGGCCAACTGCACAGCCTCATCCGGCACCTCAAATCCCTGCTCTCGCAGGTTGGTCGCTATCTGCCTGGCTGTAACCGACCCGAACAAATGACCTTGCTCGTTCGCCTTGGCCGCCACCACGGCCTCGGCACCCTCCACCGCCTTGGCCGCATCTTCCAGCCGCATCTGCTCGCTCTTACGCTGCTCCGCACCCTGCGCCTTCTCGTCCGCAATCGCCTTAATATTCACCTCGGTTGCAATCTTTCCCAGGCCCTGCGGAAGCAAATAATTCCGCGCATACCCCTTCTTGACCTCAACAACATCTCCAAGCCAGCCGAGCTTCTCCACATCCTCACAAAGCAAAATCTTCATCACGTTAGCCATCTTTCTAACCATCTTTATCCCCTTGTACAAATTTCCCGTTGGAAACACGCGCCTCTTCATCTTGCAAATGTCCGACGGGCTTCATATCTCATACCTCATCTTTTGTTGTGAATCGCCCATAACTCGCCCCTGCTCACCGGCAAGAAGCCGGTTATCAGCGGTGCCCGAGCAATCACGTAGTAAACGGAAGCAATCCTATATACCTCGCGCGCTTAATGGCTCTCTTCGCCTTTCTTTGACAACCGGCACAGTTGCCGCTGCGCTTGCGCGAGTATATCTTGCCGCGATTCGTCAGAAGCTTCGCAAGAGTCTCAATGTCTTTGTAGTCAACGTACTTTATACCACGCCGGCAAAAACGGCATTGAGTCTGTTCCCGCGCCCCTGCAAAACCTGACTTCCTTCTGTTGCCGCTTCTGCCACGTCTTTTTTGTGGGCTTCTTTGTATTTTTCCCATCTCTTACCTGTCTATTTCTGTCTTTCGTATCTTGAGGTTCGCATCTCGAACCACGATTCACGGGCCGCCGGTGACGACTCAAAACGGTATATCGTCCTCGCCGGGCTGCTGGGGTGCTTGCGCTTCCTGGCTGCCTGCGCCCTGCCCGGGTCGGTCCGCACCTCCTGCTCCACCAGGCAGGAATTGAAAGTTCTCCACCGTAACTCTGAGCCGGCTGCGCTTCGTCCCGTCCTGGGCCGTCCAGCTATCGAATTTCAGTCTGCCCTCTATAAACACCGGCCGACCCTTGCTCAAGTACTTGTTGATGTTCTCCGCCTGACGGCCAAAAGCACTACAATCAACAAAACACGTCTCCTCACGTTGACTGCCGTCCTGACCCGTCCACCTGCGATTCGTCGCCAGACCGAAATCCACCACTGCCGTCTGGTTCGGCGTGTATGAAAGCTGTGGGTCACGGGTCAGATTACCCATCAGCATAACTTTGTTATAATTTGCCATGTTCAAACTCCCTTTTTTAACTTCGCGGAGTCGAATTCTCAGCACCTGCTTAACTCAAAGCCAGGCGCTGAAAGCCCAAGACTGCTACCTGTTCTCTTCTTCCGTCTGTTCCGATTCAGTTTCTGCGGAAGCCTCCGTCGCATCGCCCGGCTCGGGTTCTTCCGGCTCCTTACTTTCTTCCGCTTCCCCGGCACTTTCCACTTTCCCAGTATCGGCTTCGGCGGTTTCTTCCGTTCTCCCGGCTTGCTTCGTTTGGCCGGCCTCTTCTTTTGTCTCAACCTCGCCTGCTTCTGCCGGCTCTTGCTCGGAGCTCTCTTGCTCGGCTTCTGCCGCCTGCGCAGCTTCCTTGGCGGCGGCTTCCTTCTCGACCCTTGTGGCCGGAGTATCCTTGTCGATATGTTCTGCCGTCATCTGCTCGGTACTGAGAATCAGAACGCGCATAATCCGCTCTGAAAGCTGAACAGCTTTCTCGATCTCCTGGATCTTCTCGCCGTCGGCCTTAAAATAACAAAGGATGTAAGTCCCTCTGCTTTTGCCGTTGATTTCGTACGCCAGTCTCCTCTCGTCCCACTTCCTCATCGAGACATCCTCGGCATCAGCCCTTTCAAGTACTTTTTCAAGAGTCGCAATAGTGGCGTCCCAGTCCGATGCCTGGGCCGAATCAACGAGGAACATCCCCTCGTAAAGCTTCTTGCCAACAACAGTTTCCATCTTATCACCTTTTGCCTAAATTACACTTTGCCAATTTCCGTATCAAGCGGCAAACAACGTGCGACTGTCATTCACTATCCGGCTGCTCGCCGTTAAACTCATTCATTGCCGTATCGATCCCGTACTCAATCCAGCAAAGCACGGCGTCCCGGGCGCGCTCAATCGCTTCGTCCAGCAGCGGCCTTTCCGCCGGTTTGGGCTTGCGGAGCACATAGCCCACTGCATCTTCTTCACCACTGCTGCCGATGCCGATTCGCAGCCGGCCGAACTCATCCGTCCCCAGCTTCTCTATAACGTCGGCCAGACCATTGTGTCCACCAGCCGAGCCCTTTGCCCGGATACGTATCCTGCCGGGATCAAGGCTCATATCATCGGTTACCACAAGCAGATTACTCAACGCAAGCCTGTAAAAGCCAACCGCCGTCGCCACGGCCTGGCCGCTGCGATTCATAAACTGCCACGGCTTCAACAATATCAACTTTCTATCTGAAAATCCGCCCGCCCCAAAACGAGCGGCGAATTTCCTTTTTCTTACATCTATCTTTAACGCTGCCGCCAGCAAATCTATTACCTTAAACCCCGTATTATGCCGCGTATCAATATACTCGTCGCTAGGATTACCCAGGCCGACGACCATTTTCATAGCAACCATAATTCACTTAGCCCAACCTGGCCTATTCCTTCCCTTCGGTACTTTCCTCCCCCTCGGCCTTCTCGCCCTCGCCGATTACCTCCGGTGCCACCGGCATCTCCTCTTCAACCTGCTCGGCCGTCTTGGCGGCAGCTACCAGATGGCAAGTAACAACCAACGTCGCCGGGGAGCTTGCCAGCTTAACTCCCTCCGGAAGCTCAACGTCGCCGGCGTGCAGCGCGTCACCGACTCCAATATCTTTGACCCACAGAACAATCGTTTCCGGAATATCTGCCACCTTGCACTCAATCTCCAGACGGTCCGCATGCTCTTCGATTATGCCGCTCTCGTGTGTCCCCTTGGCCGTGCCCCTAAGGTCAATCGGAACCGTCACCTTGACCGTCTCGGTAACATCGACACGCATCAGATCCACATGAATAATGTCCTTACCAAGATAGTCGTATTGCAGGTCCTTAACGAGAGTCTTTTCCTTCTTCCTGCCGATCTGCACATCCATCAGACGATGTCCGTGATGCAGGCCTTCAACAAAGTTATGCGCATCCAGCGAAATAGCCACCGACTCCTGTTTGTGCCCATAGACAATAGCGGGTATCCGGCCATCCTCTCGGACTTTCACCGCGTGCTTTGAGCCCGTATGTTCCCGAACTTCTGCTTTCAGAACCAATGCCTTACCCATAATCACCTCATAACTCTAAAGTGTCTAAAGTGCCTAAAGTCTCAAGTGCCTAAAGTTGTGTATTATTTTTAACTTTAGCTCACTTTAGCTCACTTTAACTCAAATACTGTTGAACAGGCTGCTCACCGATTCATTTCTGTGAATTCTCTTTATTGTCTCTCCCAACATCGCCGCGACGCTCAGAACCTTGATACTGCCAACATTTTTTGCCTCTTCGGTCAACGGTATCGTGTCGGTAACAACCACCTCATCAACCGGAGTCTTCGCCAGCCGCTCCAGTGCCTGCCCTGCAAAAATCCCGTGTGTCGCGCCAATGCATATTCTCTTGGCGCCACGCTCCCTGACCAGGTTTGCCGCACTGCACACCGTCCCGGCCGTGGCGATAATGTCGTCGCACATCAGCACATTTTTGCCTTCCACTTCGCCGATTATCTCGTCCGCCTCTACCCGCTCACCGCTGACGCGCCTCTTGTGTACTATCGCCAGATCACCCCCGAGGTGCCTGACATATCTCGCCGCCATCTTAATGTTGCCCACGTCAGGCGAAACCACGACCAAATTGGCGATATTCTTGTCCCTGAAGTACTCGCTCAGCACCAGCTCACCCGTCAGATGGTCAACAGGTATATCGAAAAAACCCTGCAACTGCGCCGCATGCAGGTCTATCGTCAACACCCTGTCGGCCCCGGCCGCTGTGATAATGTTTGCAACCAGCTTCGCCGTTATCGGCACTCGGCCTTCATCTTTTCGGTCCTGCCGCGCATACCCAAAGTATGGAATCACCGCCGTGATACGGTTAGCACTGGCCCTTCGCAGGCAGTCCAGATATATCAGCAGCTCCATCAGGTGCTCATCAACAGGTATACACGTTGACTGCACAACAAAGCAGTCCCTTCCGCGAACATCGTCCTCGAGCTTTATCGCTTTCTCGCCGTCCGGAAAACGGTCGATCTTCACGCCGCCCAAGCCGATACCCAGGTATTTACAAACCCCACCTGCTAATTCCGGATTACTGCTGCCGGAGAATATCTTCAGATTGTCATTCAGAAACATTTTTTTTGGTCTCCTCGCCCAATTCGTTTATACTTTCCTGTGAAACCACCGTGCCGGATGCTATATTCAAGCCGTCTTTGATCTCAAGCGGCGCTATCAGTATCGCACCCGAGCCTATGTAGCAGTCGTCGCCTATATTCGTCCGATTCACCTTCCGACCGTCGTAATTAGCCGTTATCGAGCCGGCCCCCATGTTTACGTTCCGCCCCATTGTCGCATCACCGATATAGCTGTGGTGCCGCGCGCGGACCCCGTCCTCCAGAGTCGAATTCTTAACTTCCGTATAAACACCTAACACAACGTCGTTTTTCAAGACCGTCCCGTGCCTCAGATAAGCAAACGGCCCGATTCGACAGCCCTGACCGATCTCCACTTCACCATGAATATACGTGAACGGCTCAATCACCGTGTCCTGTCCGATCCGCGCTCGCGCATCAATCCAGGTATTGTCCGGATCGACTATCGTCACACCGTTCTCCATCAGCACCTGCTGAATCCGTCTCTGCATAATCTTGCTGGCTTCGCTGAGCTGCCTCCTGCTGTTCACGCCCATCGCCTCCTCGGCGCCAACCGCCGTAACAGCAACAACCTTATGACCGGTCCCGATGATACCGGCCAGCGCGTCTGTCAGATAGTACTCCTGCTTAACATTGTCGGGCCTTATCTTCTCCAGCGCTTCCAGAAGGACCCTATTATTGAACAGGTAGTAGCTTGGATTGACTTCCTTGATCGCCAACTGCTCTTTCGTGCAGTCGCTGTGCTCGACAATACCCTGCATATTGCCGTAAGCATCACGCACTATCCGCCCGTACCCACCCGGGTCGTCCAGAACCGCAGTCGCCAGCGTCGCCGACGACTGCTCCGCTTCGTGCTTTTCTATCAGCGTCTTTAGCGTCCGGGCCCGAATCAAAGGCCCGTCGCCACACAGCACGAGCGTCTGGCCCTCGAAATCCTTGAGATACTCCTTGCAGCACAAAACCGCGTGCGCCGTCCCCAATTGTTCTTCTTGCATCACCCACTCAGTGTCTTCAGAGTCGAATCGCACCTTGACCTGTTCAGCCGAGAAGCCAACCACGACATACATCTTTGTCACGCCAACTTCACGGCAGGCGTCCAGCACGTATGCCAACATAGGTCGCCCGCACACTTCATGCAGCACCTTTGCCATTAGCGTATTCATCCTGCTGCTTACGCCCGCTGCCAGTATTATCGCTGCTCTTTCAGCCATCTTTCCGTTTCCGGTCTTACTCAGCCAAATAATCAATTATCACTGATCGATATCGAAAATCCCGACCCTTCGGGAATCGTTTCAAAAGCTACCCGGCCAGGACTCGAACCTGGAATATGGGCACCAAAAGCCCATGTGTTACCTATTACACCACCGGGTAAGCAAATCGATCGTTTATAGCTCTAATGACTTACCGAAACGCCTTTCCGAATTATCAATAAGACTTTTGCAAAATTGCAGGTTAGACCTACTTAGAAAAGAAAAAATCGTTTCTTGATTTTTTCTTTTTAACACCAATGTATTGTGTCATAAATGCATAATTATTGAAGAAAATCACAAAAAAGATTTTCTTCAACAATATAGGCCTAACCTGCAATTTTGCA
>JAGMDR010000122.1 GCA_023128595.1 Planctomycetota bacterium
CGATTTGGCTCTGCCGGAGGCTTGAGTCAACCAAGCCGTGATACTGTTGACCCCACGGAAAGTGTAAAACGCAAAGCCCAAAACGCAAAACTCCCCCGCCGAAGGCGGGTTCAACAGTTTTTAGCTCTCAGCTTCAAGTTTTCAGCTTCCTTTCCAACCCCATGCGACAGGGCAATCACAATCGCGGTACATTACACCATCGCCACCAAATAATCAACACCTTTTCCAAAGAAAATCAGGGCTGCCCGATAATTACCCCCATAACACCATCAAAACCAGCCAAATCCCCCGCTCATTCATTCAAAATTCACACCCGCCCAGCATGGATTCGTACCTGCCGTTGAGCCTGCGTCCACGTTTTTCCCTCCGTCCAGGCCCAGGCCTTTGCTGTGGCGACCTTTATCGCGACCTCAAGTGCCGAGCCGGCGTCAGACGTCTCTTTCAAGCCCTTCAAAAATCCCCCCAACAAATAATCCCCGCAGCCAACCGTGGACAGCACCCTCCCGCGCCCGACGCACCGTCCCTGCCACGCGCCTTCCGGCGTAACCACTACCGCCCCCTTTTTTCCACGACTTACAAGGACAATCTTAACCTTATCCAGCAGTCGCCGAGACGCCTTTACCAGGCTCTCCGGCTTATCCGCCACCTGCTCACCTAAAAGCTCCCGCAGCTCTTCGACGTTCGGATTTATAAGCCACGCCTGGCCAGTATCGACTATCCGCCGCAAAGCCTCCCCGTACGTATCGACCGCGATTTTCGCCCCCCGCCCGCTGCAATCTCTTACAATCCCAACAACCTCACCCAGAAACTCGCTTCCCGGCATCAATCCGGCAAAAACACAAATGTTGTTTCTCTTGACGATTGTCTCTAAATCAGCCCCCAATTTCCTCAGCGCCTTTCTCGAAGCCAGCCCACAGCGGCATCGCAGATGCATCTCCCTGTCGTGCGCCGTATCAACCACCGTCACATTACGCCGCGTGCCGCCTTCGACAGCCGTCATTTTGATTTTAACCAGTCCTCGCACCTCGCGCATCGCTTTTCGCATCTGCTCGTAATCATCTCGACCCCACAGACCCGCAGCCGTGTTCTTCTGGCCCATCCACGCCAGCGCCCGCGAAATATTCAGCGCCTTACCCGCCGGCCGAGAAATCGCCGAGCTTGCCGGCTTGTGCTCACCCCAGTCAATCCCGTCGAACCGAAATACCGCATCCCAGCTCGGACACAGACCCACCGTTACGATTTTACCGCTGACTCTCACCGAAACGCCCATAGATTACAAGACCTTCTATGCGAAACACCGGATATGCAGCCCCAATGCAGCCTAACCTTCATCGCTGTCGGTCGAAATGTATCCGCGCTGTCCCTCACTTACATAAGCCGGCTCGTCCGAATCACCCTCCACGACCGACTTTTCCTCCTCCTCTTCTTCCGCTTCCTCCGCCTCCATCCGCTCACGGATCCGCTCGTACTCCTCCAGCGTAATAACAACCTCCCGCGCCTGAGAGCCCTTATACTCCCCGAGTATTCCCGAAGCAGCCATCATCTCGATTATCCGCGAGGCCCTGGCATACCCGATGTTGAGCCTTCGCTGCAGCAGGGAGACGCTGCCCCTGTGCGTCTCAAGCACAATCCGAACGCCCTCATCAAACAGCTCATCCATCATCATCTCGGATGTATCGAACTTCTTCAGTTGGGTAAGCTCGGGATGGAATTGCGGCTCGGCGATTTCTTTAAGATACTTGACTATCCGCTTCATCTCTGTTTCGTCAACAAACGTCCCCTGGGCACGCACCAGATCGCTCGTCCCCGGCTTTAGGAACAGCATATCCCCTTCACCAAGCAGCGTTTCGGCCCCGTTCTGGTCCAGGATAATTCGGCTGTCCATCCTCGCCGCAACGCGAAAGCCGACCCTCGTCGGCATATTCGATTTTATCAGCCCCGTCACCACCGTCGCCTGGGGCCTTTGCGTCGCCAATACGATATGAATCCCCACCGCCCGGCTCTTCTGGGCAAGACGAACAATATAAGCCTCTATCTCCTTCGCCGCCGTCATCATCAAATCCGCAAGCTCATCGATTACTATCACGATATACGTCAGCCGCTTGGCAATCTTGTCCTCTTCCTCTTTGCTGCCCGGACAAAAGCGTCTGATAATCTCGTCCGCCCCTAACTTGTTGTACTCGGCAACGTTCTTGACTTTCGCCTCGGCCAACAGCGCATAACGCTCATCCATTTTCACAGTCGCCCATTCAAGTATTTGAGCGGCCATCTTCGTCTCGGTAACTATCGGGCACATCAGGTGAGGAATAGTATTGAACGCCGTCATCTCCACCATCTTCGGGTCGATCAGGATCATCTTCACTTCGTCCGGGCGCTTCGTAAGCAGTATCCCCGTGATGATACTGTTTATGCACACGCTCTTGCCCGAACCGGTCGTCCCGGCAATAAGCAAATGCGGCATCTTCGTCAGGTCCGAAACAAGCGCCTCACCCGACGAATCTTTTCCTAAGTACAACGGTATCTGCATCTTCTCCGATGCGTCAGCCGCCTGCTCCATCATACTCTTGATGCGGACCCTTTCCTTCTGGCTGTTAGGCACCTCAATCCCAATCGTGTGCTTGCCCGGCAGCGGTGCTACCACGCGGACCGCACCCACCCCAAGCGCCCGCGCCATATCGTTTGAAAGAGCGCTGATCTGACTGACCTTCACGCCCGCCGCAAGCTCTAATTCAAACATTGTCACCACCGGCCCGGTATCGGCCGCCACAACCCGCGCATTGATATTGAACTCGCTCAATAGTTTCTCCAGCGCACTGGCCTTGGCCTTGACAACCTTTTCCTGCACCGCCGTAAAAGCATATTCCTGCTCAGCTAACAGCTCCAGCGGCGGCAGCTTGTAATCCTCATACGTCGGCTGCAATTTCGCCGCCCGTCTGAGCGGTTCGGCCTTTCGGCCCGGAGTGGATGTCACCTTTTCGGCGCCCACCGCCTTGACCGCAATATTGTCTGCCGGCTTGGCGACCGGCTCAGTCGGACGCCTCGGCATCTCACCGCGGACAACCAGCGGCTTTTGCTTGGCGCTTAGTTTCTGCCATATCTCGTTCACCACAGCCGACTGCCGCTTCGCCACCGACCACGCCGGCACCACAAGGCCGACCATCGCCCTGGTCCCAAAACCGACACACCCTAACAGCGTCAACACAAAACTGTCCGCCAAGAGAAGAAAACCGACTACCCACGTAGCCACCACTAATATCAGTGTCCCCAGCCACGCAAAATTACTCCGCAGAAGCTGCGCCGCCCCGGCCCCTAACACCCCGCCCGAACCTATAGGGAAGCCGAAGAACTTATAAGGCCACAGACACTGAAAGCTCGTCGATGCCGCCACCGTCAGCAGCCCAAGACCTATCGCCCTGAAAACCGTCTGACCCGTCGGCTGGCGCGCGATCTTCGCAACCCAAAAGCAGATTGCCGTAGCCAATATAATAAACACCCCCGGCCCGAGATAATACAGCAGATAATACGCACAATACGCACCAATCCAGCCACACCAGTTCGCAGTGGTCGCATTATGGGGATACACAAACCTGCTCGGCCAATCGCCGATATCAAAGCTCAAACAACTACAAAGCAGCACCAAACACAGCCCGATTCCTGAGCACGCAAGCGCCGTCCGCGCCCCGGAATGTGTCTTCCGGCGTTCGGCAGCTCTCCTGTATGATCTCTTCTTCTTTTTCACCCCGTTAGAAACCTTCAGCTTTTTCATGCTGGCTTATTTCCAATCCCCGTTGCGTCCCAACGGGGTCCACGCCCTCGAAAACCCTTATTAAGTCCTATAACAAACGCATTCTAAAGGCAATTAAACGGCCTGCCCACCTTTAGACCTAACATATATCGGCACGCACTGGGGCTTCTCTGCATATTTGGAATCTCGCAAGGACTTTGACACGACCGGATGCACCGTCAGCCCGCCGAGCCCTCCACGAAGATCGGCTTGATGTGCCTTTCGTAGATATTGTCCACCACGTTTCGCCCGATCACGTCCTCATATTCCCTCAGCGCATCGGTGAAGCTGTGCCCCATCTCCGCTGCAACCTTGTAGCCGACATGCAGAAGCTGCCGGAAGTTCGGATCATACTGCTCGCACGCCTGATTATGCCGCAGCGCCGCCGCAAATCTCTGCCCGTCCCATTTCTCAACCTCTTGCACGCTCGGCAGTTTCCCCTTATCGATATCGATAACAGTCTCGTATGGTCCGCAAAGCTCATCTATGCGCAACAAAGCCTCAGCGTAAACCTGTTTTGCAATGGCAAGTCCGTCCCCGCCCGCCATCGCCAGGCCGATCAATTCTTCCAGCCACGTCGTACCCGCAGTCTTAACATGCAGCCCGGCATCAAATTTCCGTAACGCCTCTCTGATTGGCCCGTAAATCGAAAACTTGTCGCTGCCCGAATGCACGCTGAGCTTGAGCTCCGGAGGCAATCCAAACTCTTCGACCGCAAACGCCACAATCGCGATGGTCTCCTCAAACTCCTTCGCAAACAAAGCAACGTCACCGACATAGTCCACACCCTTATTGAACCGCCCTGTGAATTTCGGCGCAATCGTCTGCGCCGGTATGCCCTCATCCGCAATAGCCGCCAGAATGAACAGCATCTCAACCGGCGTCTGGGGCTCATCCGTCTCGTCCATCGAAACCTCGGTAACAAACTCACCCTCGCCCTTAACCGCCTCGATATGGCGATAGATTTTACCTGCTTGCCTGACCGCTAACAGAAACTTGCCTGCTGTCGCCCTGATTTGCTCTTCGCTAATCTCGAGTCTCTCTGCAATTCCGGCAATAGCCGGCGCGCCGATATATTTCTTGTGCTTGGCAACAAACGAATTCACCTTTGCCTCCACCGACCTGGTCGCAATGAAATCCGCAACGTCAAGCGTAAAGAAATCGCTCGATTCGATAAACTCATCAACATTGCCAAGCCCGATATGGTCGGCGTCCACAAAATACGCCCCCTCCCACTCGCAGGTGCCCACCGCATCGTCGGCCTCTCGCCGCACGTCTCCCGGCCGCGTCCCTATTATTGTGTGCTCCCGATGCGACTTGTTCCACACGGGCGTAATATCAAGCCCCTGCTCTTTCGCCTTGGCCACCGCCTCGAGCTGCGCCTTTCCCTGATGACCAAACCGATCGCCAAGCCCAAACGAATACTTCCCAAGAATCATACGTTCATTCTCCTCGTACTATCAAATGCGGAAACCTGCTTTCTCTGCATACACCCCTGATTTTGATATTCTATCCCGCCGCTATCAGGTACACCGAGTAAATAATCGCCGCCACGCATCCCCAGCCGACGAGAAATCCTACAACCGAAGTACGCGATGGAATCGCTATCTCCAGACTCGTATTTGGAAACAGGTTTCGCCTCTCAGGCACAACCGCACCTTCCGGCAAAGTGCACGGAACTGCCACATGCTCGTCCCGTCCAATAGGAGTCCGAACCAACGCATAGAAATTCTCCAGCTTCTCCTGGGCAACCGGCCTGCTGAACAGACTGACCACAATCCCCACAACCACCCCCACCGACAGGTAAAAAACCATCTGCCAAGGCAGGTAAACCTCCGGCACCCCGTCCTCCACGAAGATAAATCGCAGCGACTCCGCCATTGAAAGACCGCCCAGCCATGAAATAAAGAATTCCTGCGTCGTCAGCCACCATACCCCAAACGCACTCAGTGTCGAAGCCCACGCCCCCGCCACCGTCGTCCGCCGCCAGAAAAGGCCAAGCCAAAACGCAATACCCATCATCGGAGAAATCTTCCAGAATATCTCCAGTCCCTCAACAACACTCGGCAGCCAAAAAGCAAAAGCGACGCCGCCGGCAACCACTGCAAGTGACGCCGCGCGAGCGACAAGAACATAATGTTTCTGGGTCTTATCAGGTTCCAAACGCTTATAAATATTCTCCGTGAACAGACCCGATGAAGCTATCATAAATGAATCGCACGAGCTCATCACGGAAGCCAACAGCGACGCAAGAAAAAGACCGAGCACCCCCGGCAATATCTTCGGCAGAAAGTCCGCCGCCACCAGCCCGAAAATGCGGTCCGGGTCAAGCTCCCGGCTGCCAAAATACACAACAGCCGCAAGGCCCGTCAGGCACCACGCCACCGTGCACACTCGCTTGATGAAGTTCCCGAACATCCAGCCGACCCGGCCTTCCATCTCGGTCCTGCCCGCCGCACAATTACCCATAGTATGCGGTTGAGTCACGATCCCCACTAAGCCGTTGAATGAAATCACCACTATGTAAAAAATACCTATCTCCACCGGCGCCACAAGCGTCAACATCCCGGGGTCCTTTATCGCCTGATGTATTCCCTCCAACCCACCCACCGCATCCAAAACAAACGGAAGCAGCACGAAAGAAAAGACAACAGTCAAAACTCCCTGTATGAAGTCCGTAATAATCGCCGCCGAAAGCCCCCCCGCTATTCCATATATCACAAACATCACCGTCATCGCCGCGATGGCGTAGTTCGACGAAACCGCCCCGGCCGTACTCGCATCAACAACCGCACCGGCCCCCTTGAGCATAATGCCAATATTAATTGATAAATTCGCCATCCCCACAACCGCAAAAAGCATCGCAACGCTCGGCCCAAACCTCGCCTCGAAAACGTCCGCGGTCGTAATCGCCCTGAAACGCCGCATAACAGGCGCAATCAGCCAGTAAAAGGGCGTCGCAAAAAGCCACAGCCACTGATACCATATCCCCGAAAGCCCGTTCGTAAAGCTCTTTGATGCAACGCTCACCGCCTGGTCCGAATGCGTCCCGGTCCCAAAAGCGTGAGTTATCATCATCACTTTGCCGAACCTGCGAGGCATAAAAAAGTCCGCGATGGTTTTTATCCTCCTCGCGGTCCAAATCCCAATAGCCGTGATACCGACAAGATACAGCCCCAGAACAAAAACATCCGCAATATGCAATCCAAACATCGCTCTTGACTACCCTCTATCGATTATCTCTAACGTTTCTTTCCATTGCCTGTTGGCGCCAATGCTCTCTGGCAATTCAACAAATTACTATCACTCCTGCGAATATTGGGAACAGTAGATGGTAAATAATAAGTAGTAAATAGCAAATAAAAATACCCCGCAGCGCATCCGTTCGCTACGGGGCAATGAAAAAGTAACAAACACTAAAATAATTTGGGCTCACCAAACACCCTCTGTTGAGTCCGGCCGGCCCTTCAAATCTCTTACTCCTCCAAGCTTTCTCAATCTAACCCGGTTTCTCGGTCTGGTTCTCAACCTTCCGATGCATTCTAACTTCCACACCGAGCCGGCCCAGCTCACCGGCAACCTCCGCCTGCCTCGGATCAAGTCGAAAACTCTGCTTAAAATATTCCTTGGCCACATCCTTGTCGTTCTTGCTCAAAAAGTAATAGCCCACATCCCTGTAAATCTCGGCAGACTCAGGTGACAGGCCAAGTGCCTGCTGATAGCACGCCAAGGCAAGCTTGTCAACTTGCTCGTCCCGAAACGCATTTCCAAGCTTGAGTGTCTCCTTCCACGAGCTGCTGACCTGCCTGATATACCTCTCGGCATAAGCGATTGCCTTGGCTTCATTGCCGCTGTCCAGCAGTAATTTTGTAAGCGCTGCCTGAGTGCCCCTGTGGGCCGGGTCAAAACCCAACGCAGTACTATAATGATACTGCGCCTGTGTCCAGAGTCCGTCACCGCGATACGATTGGCCCAGTTCAAAATGTACGCCGGGATTCTCGAACTTGCGATCAAGTTCGTTCAGCAAAGCGGCCCTTTTATCCGCAGAGGATACTACTTTAGTATTGTCGCCTTCAGGTGATCTGGCCTTTCCCCCGTTGCAGCCGACAAGCAAAACCGCGCAAATCAACAAAACCGCAATAACCAAAATCCCGCGTTTACTATGATCCGTCATTACTTGCCTCCGTTACCATCGTTCCCACTTCGCAACGTACTGTCAAGCGGATCCAACGTCGGCATTTTGCCGCGCCCCAAGAGTCTTTGCAAGAAAAAATTTCGATCAATCGAAAAAAATTCCAACTATTCTCAAAGACCCACACAAGCCGGCTCACCCCAAAGGTTCAGTACTTTTTGGGTGCTCAATTTGCCTGCCAGTGCATAACTGTATTCTTGATAAGGTCTTACTTACCACTGTTATCGCAACGAAAGCGGTACGCAGCACCGCCCAGTGAAGCTCGAAGACCCTGACCCTTAGGGGAATCTATTAAAATTCGTTATTCCGAGGCCGCAGAATGTGGCCGTGGCAATCTCCAGCCTGCCAATCTCTGAGATGTGCCCTTTTCAGATATGTAGGCTCCAAACTTATATGTCGAGGTTCTGGACCTCCAGCGCGTGGTCACGGATGAAGTTTCGGCGTTTCTCAACGTCGCTGCCCATCAATATGCTAAAGAGCCTGTCCGCTTCCCCCGCATCGTCCAGCTTAACGCTCAGCAGCGTCCTGCTCTCGGGGTTCATCGTAGTATCCCACAACTGATCGGCGTTCATCTCGCCCAGACCCTTGAAACGTTTTATTTCGATCCCTTTGCCCCCAATCTGCCGGATAGCAGAGCACACATCCCCCAACGACGCAACCTCGTACTCGTCCTCACCGTGGATAAGCTGGAACTTCGTCGGAAGCGCCTCGCCGGAAACGGCCTGGCTGCCCTTCAGCAGAAAATCCCTCAAATCCAGACCGAACTGCTTCTTGAGCTGCTTGTTTATCTCATTGATTCGCCCAACCTCGTGAAGCTCCTCGGCCGCAGCACCTTCGTCCTCTTCGCCTTCAGACGAGGCTTTGATCCGGTCTTTCAGCTTGTCAACGCGCTTCTCGTATTTGTCAACATCGTAAAAAAAATCGTCCTCTCTACCCTCGCTGGAAATGCGAAACTGCGGAAGACCCCCCTTGGACGGATCATAATGCGTCTTGACGAAATCGGCAAAGTTGATCCCACGCCGGCTCAATACCCCGATAATCCGCTCCGCCTCGGCCAACATCTTCACGAGCTCACCCAGGTCCTTGTCCGAGACCTCCTTTGGCTTGCTCCTCTTTGTCTCTTTCGCCTTCTTTGTTTTTTTGGCCTTTTTGCCGTTCCTGATAACCAGGTCAGTCCCCTCCAGACCCCGCGCAATCATACGCTTGCGCATCTGATTCTCACTCAGGATATATTCGGATTTCTTCTGCCCCTTGACCCTTATCTCGTACAGGGGCGGCTGGGCGATATAGATCATCTCGCTGTTAAACAACTGCGGCATCTGCCTGAAGAAAAACGTCAGCAGCAGCGTCCGAATATGGGCGCCGTCAACGTCCGCGTCCGTCATCAATATCACCTTGCCGTACCGGCATCTGCCTAAATCGAACTCGTCTATCCCGATGCCGGTCCCAAGTGCGCTGATAATAGTCCGGATCTCCTCGTGCGCCAGCATCTTTTCCAGCCGGGCCTTCTCAACGTTCAGAATCTTACCCTTTAGAGGCAAAATCGCCTGGATATTCCTGTCCCGCCCCGCCTTGGCCGAGCCGCCCGCCGAATCGCCCTCAACAATGAAAATCTCCGTGCTCGCCTTCTCCTTGCTTGCGCAGTCCCACAATTTACCCGGAAGGTTCGTCGAGCTAAGCGCCCCCTTGCGCCTCGTCAGCTCGCGTGCCTTCCTCGCCGCTTCCCTTGCCGCTGCCGCCTGAATAGCCTTGTTCAATATCCGCTTGGCGTCCGCCGGATGCTCCTCCAAAAAATGACCAAGCTGCTCATTCACCGTCGTCTCAACAAAACTGCCGACCTCCGGATTCGTCAGCCGGATCTTCGTCTGGGCCTCAAAATGCGGATCCGCAAGCTTAACCGCCACCACCGCCGTCAAGCCCTCACGCAAATCATCCCCGGTCGTCCCCTGCCCGTTCTTCAGCAGTCTATTATTCTTCGCGTAATAATTCATCGTACGCGTCAGTGCCGTCCTGAATCCCGACAGATGCGTACCTCCGTCGATATTCCGGATATTGTTCGCAAACACCAGCACGTTCTCGGTGTACCCGTCGTTGTACTGCATCGCCACCTCGCAGCTCAGCATCGCCTGCCGGTCTTCCCGGGCCAGATGGATCACGTCTCTATGCAGTTTCTCTTTGCCCTCGTTAAGATGTATGACAAACGCCTTAATCCCATCCTCGAATTTGAACACCTCTCTTTTTTTGACCGTATCGTCCCTAAAACTAATCTTGATACCCGCATTCAGATATGCCATCTCACGTATTCGTTTGAGCAGCGTATCGTATTGAAACTCCGCATCCCCGAAAATCTCCACGTCGGGCTTAAACGTGATCTTCGTGCCGCATTTCGTCGTGGTCCCGATCTGCTTGACCCTGCCTTTTGCGATGCCTCTTACGCACTCGAAATGATAGTGTTTTCCCTCCCGATAAACATCCGCTTCGAGCCATTCACTCAGGGCATTGACCACGCTGACGCCCACGCCGTGCAGCCCGCCGGCCACCTTATAACTATCGCTGTCGAACTTGCCCCCCGCGTGCAGCTTCGTAAGCACCACCTCCAGAGCGCTGGTCTTTGTCTCCTTATGCTTCTCGATTGGTATTCCCCGCCCATCGTCCTCGACCGTACAGCTTCCGTCTGCATGAATCCGAACATTGACATTTTCGCAGAACCCCGCCAGCGCCTCGTCTATCGAGTTGTCCAGCACCTCATAAACTAAGTGGTGCAGCCCGCCCGCGCCGCGGTCCCCGATGTACATATCAGGCCGTTTGCGGACCGCCTGAATACCTCCCAGTATCTTTATCTTGCTCGCGTCGTACTTATGTTCCTTCATATCTGCTCTCTGTCTGCTGCCGATCTGGCACAACTAATTGCAAATCTCTGTTGACTCTTATTTCTGTTGCACACTCACGAAATCCTTGTTCAGCCCACAAGAAATTTAATCATCTTTAGCCGAGCTTGTGGGCATTGCCGCTGCATCTCTTCCAGAAGCTCCGAGCTGCACAACTGCAATTCGTACATATAAGAAGGCGAATCCACCCGTATCTTCAACTGCCCCCCCGACACATCGACAACCTCACAGTGCCGGCAAAGCTCGCCCGGCAGAACCTCGCTCCATATCTGGGCTACCGCGCCGAACCTGGACTGCCGCGGCGAAATCTGCTCGGCCATAACCCGCTGGGCCACCTCGCCCAGCCGTACCGCCCCATTCGCTCGCCGTCCTCTACGCCCACCGCGCACACAATCTAATTGTCCGCCTTGATTCATAACGTATCTCACCTCTCGTCTATCGGACGAGATGCAATTTGCGATTCAAAAAACTCGAGCTAACCCAAGTTGATCGGCATAAGCACGTACAGGAAATTCGTTCCGCTCTTTATCACCCCCGGCCTGTCCGCCTGACCGAGCTCGAGTTCAAATTCCGGGGTCCTTATAACCCTGAGAACATCCGTCAAAAACTGTGGATTAAACCCGATTTCAATCGGCTCGCCTTTATAGTCAATCGCCATATCGACTTGCGCATCACCCATCTCGGGCGCCCTGCACGAGAACACAAGCTTGTCTTTTTCCACCGCTAACTTGATCCCTCTCGATTCCTCGCTCGTCAGCAGCGCCGAACGCCGGACCGCGCTCAGTGTCGCCTCCGTCGATAAGGTCAGCTTCTTGTCGTGATCGCTCGGGATAATGTCTTCATACTTCGGGAAGTTCCCTTCCACCAGATTCGAGCTTATGACCACGTTCGCGCAGCTTATCAGAATCTGGTTATCGACCAGCTTAACCGCCACCGTGTCTTTCTCGCTGCCGCCGACCTTATCCAAAAGGCCCATCGTCTTGGCCGGTACTATTATACCCTCGGCCTTGTCCTTGCCCGGCGCCGAGGCGACTTTCACCCTGCACCGCGCCAGCCGCCTGCCGTCGGTCGCGACCATCATCAGCTTCTTGTCCTTGATCTCCCACAAAATGCCGTTAATCGCATATCGGCTGCTCTCCCTCGCCGTCGCGAACAAACACTGCTCAATGCCACCCTGAAGCTCGCCAAGAGCAATCTCAATATCAGCCTCGCCCTCAAAACCAGGCACGGCGGGGAACTGGCCCGGCTCATGACCATAAATCGTAAAGTGGCTGTCGGCGCCTCTTATCTCGCACGTGCCCTCGGCCGCCTCTAACAGCAAAACCTCATCAACACTCTCGCGCACTATCCCCGCCAGCCGCTCGGCCGGGACTATTACCTCGCCCGGCTCCTCGACCTGAACCTCCGAGGCCACATAACTGATCCCGACCTCCAAGTCCGTCGCACATATCCTGGCCTCTTTCTCATCCGCCGTGATTTGAACGCACTGCAATATCGGCTTGGGAGTCCGGCTCGGCACAACCGACGTCAGCAGCCCCAAAGCCTCCGCAAGCCCCGCCCTGTTAAAGTTTACCTTCATAATCAACCCCTGCGTTACAATGTCAAAAACCTAAAAACACCACACCTTCACCCCCGAACGCACCTGCACAGTGTACACCAAAACCTCCACCCCCACAACCTTTTTTCCGAAAAAACCAAGCCCTCTTCCCGTGCCCGCGCAGAGGCGAACCTAACCCTTTTCTACGCCTGATTTTGCAGTCTGAAATCTCTCTCACTGGCCTTACAAGAGGATTGCGTGGCAGCCCGGACAAAAAGTTTGAGCTTTGGCACTGGCACCCTTATGATAGGCGGCTATGACCCGTGAACAAAGCAAATACACAAAATCGGCTGATGCCTTCGCACAGGCCCGTAAGTACCTGCCCGGCGGCGTGGATTCCCCCGTGCGGGCCTTTGGTCGCGTTGATATGGGCCCGGTCTTCGTAGCCGCCGCCAAAGGCTCGAAAATCTACGACATCGACGGCAACCAATACATCGACTATGTCTGCTCCTGGGGCCCGATGATCCTCGGCCACGCGCATCCCGCCGTCCTCGAAGCCATTCTTGCCGCCGCCCAAAAGGGCAGCTCCTTCGGCGCCCCAACTCTGGCCGAGACCGAGCTGGCCGAGAAAGTGATTGCCGCCTACGACTCCATCGAGAAGGTGCGTTTCCTGAGCAGCGGCACCGAGGCGGTAATGACCGCCATCCGCCTGGCCCGTGCCTACACCAGGAAAGACTTGATTGTCAAAATGGTCGGCTGCTACCACGGCCACAGCGACTCGCTGCTGGTCGCCGCCGGCTCCGGCCTGGCCGAAACGGCCATCGCATCGAGCGCCGGCGTCCCCGATTCTATCGCCAAGCTGACCGTCGTACTTCCATACAACGATATCGAGGCGGTAAAAGCCGCCTTCGAAAAGCACAAAGGCAACATCGCGGCCGTTCTCATCGAGCCTGTAGCCGCGAATATGGGAGTAATCGGCCCGGCCGACGGATACCTTCAGATGCTCCGCGAGCTGTGTAACGGACGCGATACCCTGCTGATATTCGATGAGGTCATAACCGGCTTCCGTCTCGCCGCGGGCGGGGCGCAAGAGCTTTTCGCAATTAACGGCGACCTTACCTGTCTGGGCAAAATCATCGGCGGCGGGCTCCCGGCCGCGGCCGTCGCCGGACGAGCAGATATTATGGATATGCTCGCCCCCCTCGGACCCGTCTATCAGGCCGGCACCCTCAGCGGCAACCCCATTGCAACCGCCGCAGCCAACGCAACATTGGATATCCTCACCAAAGGCGACTGCTACGAGAAACTCGAATCGTCCGCCGCCACGCTGGAGGCGGGCCTCGCCGACGCCGCCAAAAACGCCGGTATCGATGTGACTATTAACCGCCTCGGCTCGATTATGAGCTGCTTTTTCACCGACAAGCCCGTGCGAAACTTCACCGATGTGCAGTCAACCGATATAGAATGCTTCAAGAAATTCTTTGCCGCAATGCTCAATCAGGGAATTTATCTGGCGCCAAGCGCCTACGAAGCAATGTTCGTCTCACTCGCCCACACACCTGAGGATATCGAAAAAACCATCGAGGCCGCAAAAAACAGCTTCGCCCGAATAATAGGCTGAACCTTGCCAGAGATGATGAACAGAGTAACAATAATAGAGGTTGCCCAATGAAACCGACTCAATATCATTACGGCAAGTTCCCCCCGCAGAGGTTCAACTGGGAGAAGTTGATCCCCCTAATAGGGCCTGCAAGCGCGGCATTAGCTCGCTACGATGGGATTCTCTCGGCAATCCCCAACCCGGGCGTCTTGCTGGCGCCCTTGATGACCCAGGAAGCCGTGCTTTCATCGAAGATAGAGGGAACCCAAGCCACTATGAGTGAAGTTCTCGAATATGAAGCACGGGGCGATATGCAAGAGTTGTCCCCCGAGCGCAAGGCGGACATTAACGAGGTGTTGAACTATCGCGCAGCAATTCGACACGCCACAAATTTACTGAACGAGCTTCCACTGTGCGAGCGTGTTGTTCGTGCAGCACACGAGGTGCTTCTTCAGGGGGTGAGGGGACACGGTGAGTCACCGGGTGAGTATCGGAGAGTCCCCAATTGGATCGGTCCGAAGGGTTGTCCCATTGAAAAGGCCGAGTTTGTGCCGATTTCTGCAGACAAGCTCGCGGACGCCATGAAACGGTGGGAAGCATATATGTATGGGAAGCAAGTACCCGACAGGCTTGTGCAGTTGGCAATTCTGCACGCGGAATTCGAGGCTCTGCACCCGTTTCTGGATGGAAATGGCAGGCTCGGGCGTATGCTCGTCCCGCTTTTTCTCCATGTGTTCGGCTTGATACAAAGCCCCGTTTTCTACATCAGCGCATTCTTCGAGGCGAACCGAGAAGAGTACTATGAGCGCCTCCTGGCCGTCTCCAGAGACGGAGCATGGACGGATTGGTGCTTCTTCTTCCTGACCGCCGTCAGAATCCAGGCGGAAGAAAACCAGAAGAAAACCTCGGAGATTCTCAAGCTGTATGAGCAGAAGAAACAGCAAGTTCATCAGTTGACACACTCTCAATACGCGATACACTCTTTGGACTTCATTTTCGAGTGTCCGATATTCAGGTCAACGGACTTCGTGAATAACGCCGGGATTCCCGGCCCAACGGCGAAACGGATAATTTCCCTGATGCGCGACGCTTGCCTTGTCAATACCCTCAGAGAAGGGCGAGGGCGTCGCTCCGCAGTTTACATGTTTAGCGAGTTGATAAGGATAAGTGAGGGGTAAGAGCATTCTTGAGGATTACCAATGATACACAACCAAACTTGTGGCTCGTATTTCACTAAAAATGAGCCACAAAAGACCACGCCAGTTTCCTCGGCATCCCCAACACGGTCATCTGCTAACGTTGTGCACCCAACCCGCTCACCCTTGGAAGCCACCGGGGCAAGTCCTGTCAAAAGCGAGAAGAATATGAACGGGCACCTCAACCTGATTCTTCTATCGACGGTCCTTGCAGCCTGCTGCCTATGCAATGAAACACAGAGCGCCCAGCAACGACCAAGAACACGACGCCTGCAAAAAGTCATCGGGATCACGCACGTCAACGGACAATATCACCTGACCGACAAGGATTTCCTGAATGAAGGCGCCGACCGAATCCTCGCCCTGGGCTCACGAGTGATTAAAGTCTGGTTTCATAAACCCTGGGATTCCTACTCCTATAACAGCCAGTGGCCCAAGGCCGAGAGTATGGTCGAAATCGCCCAATCGCCGTATTTCCAAAAGCTGTTTGACAAACCCTTCACAACGTACATTTTGATGTGCTTCTCGATGGGCCGACCGGCAGGGTATTTTAGAAACGGCCTCAACGACGAGCAAAAAGCCGATGAGCAGAGGCAGTTCTACGAGCTGGCCAAATATCTCCTGACCACGTACAAGGGAACGGGCAAGACATTTATCTTGCAGCATTGGGAGGGCGACTGGCTGATCCGCGCCGGCTTCAACAGCAAGATTGACCCGGAACCGTCCGCGATAAGCGGTATGATAGACTGGCTAAACGCCCGCCAGGCCGGCGTAAACCAGGCTAAGCAAGAACTCGGTCACAACGGCGTCCGCGTCTATCACGCCGCCGAGGTCAACCGCGTCGTCGCCTCGATGGAACAGGGCAGACCCGGCCTGGTCAACGCCGTTTTGCCCCACACGAGACTGGATTTGGTCTCCTACTCGGCCTGGGATTCCGTCACAGACCGTCACCAGGACCCCAACGTCTTCCGCCGCGCCCTCGATTTCATCGCCGCAAATATGCC
>JAGMDR010000123.1 GCA_023128595.1 Planctomycetota bacterium
GCCAGGTCTTCAGCGTCCATCCCGCCGCCGTTGTCCGTAACCGATATTAGTCTTCGACCCCCGTCTTCGACGGCGACAGTAATTCTTGTGGCTCCGCCATCGATACTGTTCTCCATCAGCTCCTTGACGACGCTGGCCGGCCGTTCGATAACTTCCCCGGCGGCGATCATATTTATCATATTCTGGTCAAGGACCGCTATTCGACCCATTATCTTCTCCGATGGTATTCAAGAACAGCGTTCAGGATTCAGCCCTGGTTTTCACCCGGAATCTGTTATCGTGGTCGTTGCGCAGCGAAACCGCGCTTTCGAATCGTAATAATACCGGAACGAGCAGATAGAAGCCAGCCCTTTTTGTGGGGCTGGGATGGCGGACCTCAAGGAAGTAGTATCTAAAAAAACGCTCTTGACGCAGATTGTTTGTTGAGGTACTCTGTGGCCATGTTTGAGCAACATTCGATATCCGGCACTTTTGCGACATCCAAGCACATCGTAGTTTACCCGGGCGATTGTCTGGGCCTGCTCAAGAGGATTCCAGATGAGTCAATGCAACTGATAGTTACTTCGCCACCCTATAATATCGGTAAGGAGTATGAGAAGAGGCTTAAATTGCGTACCTATCTGGAGCAACAGGCGGCCGTGATAAAAGAGTGCGTTCGCACGCTGTCGGCCCGAGGGAGCATTTGCTGGCAGGTGGGCAATTACGTGGGGAAAAGTTCAATTATCCCACTTGATACAGTCTTATACCCGATCTTTAGCGATCTGGGGCTCAAGATGCGAAATCGGATTGTTTGGCACTTTGAACACGGCCTGCATTGCTCGAAGCGGTTCTCCGGGAGATATGAGACTATTATTTGGTTCACGAAGTCCGACGATTACCTTTTCAATCTGGATCCTGTGAGAGTACCCCAGAAATATCCCGGCAAGAAGTACTTTAAGGGGCCCAATGCGGGAAAATACTCGTGCAATCCTCTGGGCAAGAACCCAGGAGACGTTTGGGTTATTCCAAATGTGAAAAGCAACCACGTGGAGAAAACGGAGCATCCGTGCCAGTTTCCTGTTGAGCTAATAGAAAGGTTAGTTCTATCAATGACCAACGAAGATGATTGGGTGCTCGACCCATTTTTGGGTAGTGGGACGTCGATACTTGCAGCAATTCGTCACGGAAGGAGAGGTGCCGGGGCTGAAACTGTAGGGAAATACGTTGAACTGGCGTGTAAGAGAATTAAAGAGGAACAAGCCGGTACTTTGAGAACTCGACCGATGAATAGGCCTGTGTACGATCCTAATGAATCTGGCAATAGACTGACAGCTCCTCCCTGGCCAAGTAAGCCAGATGAAGGAGAAACATCGCTGTTCGGGAAGGGACTGGGAAAAGAATACTCTGGTGCAAAATGAAGATTTGCGAAACGTACTCCCATTTGAACGGACTTGAATTCCTGCTGGTGCACAGTCGGAAGCTATGGAGGGAAATCAAGGCGGTGATCACGCAGGTCGATGGCGAGAAATGCAAGACCAAGATTTCCAAGGAGAAGACAATGAGGGGCAAGCTCTTGTACAGCCCCGTCGCGATGAACGCTCGATTCTCAGAATTGCTCAAGGCGAAAGACTGGAAAGAAAGTCGAGTAAGTTACTGGCTGACAAAAAGCGAGAAATTGATCCGAAAAACGTTGTCGATGAGTGCGGAAGATCAGAAAAAGGAGATCGAAGCTGCGGGTGAGAAGGCCATATACAGTTATAACCAAACTGATTTCGTCAAGGACCGCGTTGCTATTGAGGTTCAGTTCGGAAAGTACTCCTTTGTTGCCTACGATCTTTTCGTAAAGCACCTCGCGTTCTACGTTGGAGACCAAATAGACGTTGGGATTGAGATACTGCCGATGAAAACACTGCAGAGCCAAATGAGTTCAGGGGTGCCTTACTACGAAGGCGAATTCTACAATGTTGTCCGTCAAGGACGGGGGGTACCCGCTGTGCCATTAGTTATCATTGGTGTAGAGCCATAGGTCGGATACACTCCAATATGGAGCGAGGAATGTACGGGGGGCAGCCTCGCTTTGGTTACGCCAGTTTGTCTCTGTTCTCGTAGATCTTCAGTATCGCGTTGGCGATGTCGTCTATGTCAGCTTTCAAGCAGGCTTTGGCCGGTCATCTCCTTGGGTTGCTCCAGACCCATCATTGCCAAAAGCGTTGGGCCGATGTCCGCCAGGCGGCCGTCTTGACGCAGCTTGCGGTTCTTGAACCGTTCGTCGAAGACGACGAGCGGCACATCGCCGACTGTGTGGGCGGTATGCGGGCTGTCGGGGCTGCCGTCTATCATTTTCTCGAAATTGCCATGGTCGGCGGTGATTATCGCCGCTCCGCCCATAGCCTTGACCTTGTCCAGGATTTTGCCGACGCATTCGTCAACGGTCTCGGCGGCGCTTATGGCCGCCTCCAATACGCCGGTATGCCCCACCATATCCGGGTTGGCGAAATTGACCACGACTACGTCGTATTTGTCCGAATCAAGTCTTTCCAGAACGACATCGGCGACCTCGTATGCGCTCATCTCGGGCTTTAAGTCGTATGTTCTAACTCGTGGCGAGGGCACAATCTGCCTGTCTTCCCCGGGAAATGGCTTTTCCGTGTAATCGTTGAAGAAAAAGGTAACGTGCGCGTATTTCTCCGTCTCGGCGCAGCGGAACTGTTTCAGGCCGAGAGAACCCCAGTATGCCCCTAAGATGTTTTTCATTTTCGCAGGCTTAGGAAACGCCACCGGCGCCGGTATAGTTGCATCGTACTCTGTCATACACACGAAGTATGTATTGGTTTTCTTAGTGCGTGCGAATTCTTTGAAGTCCGGCTGAACAAATGCCCGCGCAATTTCACGCGGCCTGTCCCCGCGGAAGTTGAAGAACACCACCCCGTCGCCGTTATTGATAGTTGCTATCGGCTCATTGTCTTCGTTGACAATACATGTCGGCTCAATAAACTCATCGGTCACTCCTTCTTTGTAACTCTGGGCGACCGCCTCGGCCGCGCCGGATGCCCGCAGGCCTTTACCTATGGCCATACATTCGTAGGCCTTTTGCACCCGGTCCCACCGGCTGTCACGGTCCATCGCGTAGAATCTGCCCATAACGCTGGCGATTGTGCCGGCGCCTATTTCCTGGGCCTTTTTCTCGATCTCGGCGATATATCCTGCTCCGCTGTCCGGCGGCGAATCGCGGCCGTCGGTAAATGCGTGGATGAAGACCTCTTTTACGTCGTTTCGTTTTGCCAGCTCAAGCAGGCCGTACAGGTGGTCCAGCAGCGAGTGCACGCCGATGTCACTGCACAGCCCCATAACGTGCATCCTGCTGTTGTTTTTCTTCACGAACTCGATCAGGTTCAGGAATTCCTGGTTTTCAAAGAATGACCCATCACGGATAGCCCTGCTGAGCCTCACGGATTCCTGAGGTGCGATTCGGCCGGCGCCGATGTTCTGATGCCCGACTTCGCTGTTGCCCATCGTTCCTTCGGGCAGGCCGACGTCCTTGCCGCTGGTATGGATGAGGCAGTTGGGGTATTCGGCCATCAACATATCGTCCACCGGGGTCTCGGCACATTTGACGGCATTGTATTCGTCTTCGGCGGCATCCGGGTTGTAACCCCAGCCGTCACGGATGATCAACACAAACGGCCTGTTTTTCAAAGTTACGTTTTGTTTCGCCATAAAAGAATGACCTTTCAGACAATAGCAACAAAGACGAGGCATTGCCCCGTCTATATTATTCGGTCCGATCCGATTATCCGCGTATGATATACACCGCCCGAGGATATGTCAAACATTCCGAGAAAGCCCCCAAGGACAAAATTCCTGGGTGTGGCTAATTTTTCTGGCACTACATAACCATATTCTTGACAAGAATTTACTTGCTCGTGTCATTGCGAGCGAAGCGAAGCAATCTCTGTCATTCGCAAACGGGAGATTGCCACGGCCACATTCTGCGGCCTCGCAATGACAATAGTGG
>JAGMDR010000124.1 GCA_023128595.1 Planctomycetota bacterium
GCTCAGCAACATAAATAGGGGCATCGCAGGCTACGCCCAGGGCAATCGCGTCGGAGGGCCGGGAATCAACCTCGACGGTCTGGCCGTTCAGGCTAAGGTGTATCTTTGCATAAAACGTATGGTGGCGCAGATCATTTATCACAATCTTTTCCAATTTCGCGCCGAGCTCTTCAATTACGCTGCCCAACAAGTCGTGTGTCATCGGGCGGGGGGGCTTGATGCCTTTTAACCGGCGGTCGATGGCAAGAATCTCGACTATGCCTATGACAATTGGAAAACTGCGATTGCCGTTTCGCTCTTTTATGACGATTACCTGCTGGTCGGATTGCTCGTCAATGATTATGCGTGAGAGTTCGGCTTCCATTTCCATTTTGGCACCGCCTTTTCGATATCAACCATCCAATTCCGCGAGGTGCTTTTCTACGGTCTCTAATTGTTCCGAGAGCTCAGCCAGCTTGTCTCTGGCCTGAGCTACGACTTCGGGCTTGGCCTTGTTGACAAAATTCTCATTACTCAGTTTGGCTTGCACCGCCGCCTTGGCCTTTTCGGCCTTGTCTCTTTGTTTCTCCAGCCGCTGACGCTCAGCTTCCGGATCAATGGCGTCGTGTACATACAATTCCGCTGCGTCCGCGATACCAACGGCGGCGTTAGCAGGCTTTATGATGTCGGTTCCGGCCTTGAATTCCTTCACGCCCGCTAATTGCTCGATGAGCGAGGAGTTACGATTTAAGATATCAACGTGCTCCTGCTGCGACTTGGCGGACACTTGCAATAGTTCCTTTGGTGCTATGTTCCTGTCGTTCCTGATATCCCGCACGGTCCTGATTGCAGCTTGTATGATTTCAATCTCTTTCTCTGCACCGGCGTCCCTCAATCCGTCAATTCTTCGGGGCCATTCGGCAATGACCAAAGCGTCGGAAGTCTTTGCATCCGCTATGCCCTGAAGCTGACGCACCGGAGCGACCTGATTCAGTTTCTGGAAAATCCCCTCAGTGATAAAGGGCACAAACGGGTGCAGCAAGCGCAACGTCTGGTCCAGAACAAAGGCCAAGATATTTTGAGTAATCGGCTTTTGCCCCTCGTTCTGCATTTGGAACTTGGCCCATTCGAGATACCAGTCACAGAAATCATTCCAGAAGAACCTGTAAAGGCTCGTCATCGGCTCGCTGAACTTAAACGCCTCCAGCGACCCCGTGACCTCGGCGATAGTCTTAGCCAGCCGCGAGAGAATCCATCTATCCTCGATTGCCAGCTTGTCTTTATCGAATTTGGCCGGGTCGATACCCCCGAGATTCATCAGGGCGAAGCGCGAGGCGTTCCAGAACTTATTGCAGAAATTTCGCCCGATATCAAACTTCGGCGAAGTATTGGCCACTCGCCCGTCGGGAAGCGTCATTTGCGCCACCGGCATCCGGATATCCTGCGTATCGGTCGTCATACTGGCTAAGGTAAACCGCATCGCATCGGCGCCGTGGCTGTCGATAGCCACTAAGGGGTCGATGCCGTTGCCTAAGCTCTTGGACATCTTGCGTCCCTCGCCATCCTGAATCATCGCGTGGATATACACGTCTCTAAACGGAATATCCCCGACGCAATACTGACCCATCATCAGCATCCGCGAGACCCAAAGCGTGATAATCTCGCGGGCGGTGCAAAGCACATTCCCCGGATAAAAGCCCTTCACCTCCGGCGTCTCCTCCGGCCAACCCATAGTGCTAAAAGGCCAAAGCGCTGAGCTAAACCACGTATCCAGGACATCTTCATCTCGCGTCCAACCATCGGCTTCCAGTTGTTGCTCCAAATCCTCATTGCCGGGTCCGACGCAGAGATATGTTATCGTCCCCTCCTCGGAATCCAGTCTCACCGAGTGCACCTTTGAGGCATCGAAATTGGATTCGCTTGCTTTTGACCTTGACCAGATGGGTATTCTATGTCCCCACCATAATTGTCGGCTTATGGGCCAGTCGCGGAGGTTTTCCAGCCAGGCTTGGTAGGTCTTGGCGTAGCGTTCGGGGGTGAATCGCAGTCGGCCGTCAAGAAGAGGCTTCAACGCCAAACCGGCCAACGAATTGACCGGCACATCTGTGTCCTCGATAATGCCCTGTCCGAATTTCTCGGCTAAGTGTTCTATTGGCTTCTTGACCGCGATGTACCACTGGTCAGAGAGGTACGGCTCGATGGGTACGTGGCTGCGGTAGCTGTGGCCGACTTCGTGGGCGTATTCGCGGACGTCCTCGAGCAGGTTTTCCTTTCGGAACCATTCGATAATAGCTTCGCGCGCCTCGAACCGGTCCATCCCTAACAGCACCTGGGCCTCCGGTTGGTCGGCGTCTTCCCAGCCGTGTTTATCGCTGATAGAGCCATCCGGCCCCATTACGTTGATAATCTCCAAGTCGTGTCTCAGGCCGATCTCCCAGTCATCCGGGTCGTGGGCGGGCGTTACCTTCAAAAAGCCGGTGGAGAACTTTGCCTTTTCATCCTCGCTGTCCGGATCGGGCAGAACAACGTGCTCATCCGCTATGATTGGGATGATCCGGCCGACGATTGGAAGGCGGACTTTCCTGCCGAGCAGGTGCTTGGCCCGCGGGTCGGCTGGATTCATCGCAACCGCCGTATCGCCTAACATCGTCTCCGGCCGGGTGGTAGCGACTGTGACGTGGTCTATACGTTCGCCTGTGATTTCAACCGGCTCTACCAGCGGATACCGCAGGTACCAGAAATGCCCCTGCACCGTCTCATGCTCGACCTCGTCGTCGGCCAGAACCGTCTGCGTGGCCGGGTCCCAGTTGACCAGCCTTTTGCCCCTGTAGATCAATCCATCCTTGAACAATTTGAAGAACGCCGCGCGCACGGCCTTTGCGCACACTTCGTCCATTGTAAAGCGCGTCCGCTCCCAGTCGCAGGAGCAGCCCATGGCCTGCAACTGGTGTATAATCTGTGCTTCATATTCGTCTTTCCAGGCCTGAACGCGGGCGACGAATTCCTCGCGCCCAAAGTCCGTCCGCCGCTTTCCCTCTTCCGAGAGGATCCGCTTTTCGACAACCGTCTGGGTGGCGATTCCGGCATGGTCGGTGCCGGGCATCCACAGCGTCGTAAATTGCTGCATCCGTCTAAAGCGAATCAGGATATCCTGGAGCGTGTTATTCAAGGCATGACCGAGGTGCAGGGCGGCTGTTACGTTGGGCGGAGGTATTACGATGGTATAGACCTTTGGCTCTTTGCTGCCGCTTGGGGGCTCGGCGTGAAAATGCCGACCTGAGAGCCAGATTTCGTCGGCCTCTTTCTCTATGGCCTTGCGCTCATAAACTTTCGAGAGTTCTGCGTCCATAATCAACCTGAACTCGGCAAGCTGCTATAAAAAATTCCGGCTAAAACCACAATCGCCGGAATAAGATGTTACTAATATCATCCCCGGATGTAAAGCGAACACTTCGGGCAAAGCCCCCCCCCCGGTTGCATTGAGACAGTTGGCTTTAAGGTTCCGCCCGGGCTAATCGAGGTTCATTGTCATCAGGAACTCTGCGTTGGTTCGGCATTTGAAGAGCCTGTTCTTGAGCAGCTCGACGGCTTCGACCTGGTTCAGCTCGCTCAAAACCCTTCGAAGACGATATACTAATTTAAGCTCTTTGGGGTCGAGCAGCAATTCCTCTCTTCTGGTTCCGCTTCGGCTGATGTCTATGGCAGGCCAGGTCCTTCTGTCAACCAGTCGCCTGTCGAGGTGCAGCTCCATATTTCCGGTTGCCTTAAACTCTTCGAAAATAACCTCGTCCATCTTTGAGCCGGTGTCGATCAAACAGGTTGCGATAATACTCAGCGAGCCGCCCTCTTCGACGTTTCTTGCCGCGCCGAAGAATTTCTTCGGCATCTGCATCGCACTGGCATCCACGCCGCCGGTCAGGATTCTGCCGGAGTGCGGCATCTCACTGTTATACGCACGAGCAAGACGGGTAATCGAGTCCAAGAGAATTACTACGTCTTGACCATACTCGACGAGCCGCTTTGCCTTTTCTATCACGACTTCGGCCACCTGACAGTGCCGGGCCGCCGGCTCATCGAATGTCGAGCTTATTACCTCGACGTCCTCGGCCGTCTTACGCTGCATTTCCGTAACTTCTTCGGGCCTCTCGTCAATCAGAAGAACTATCAGCTTAACCTCGGGGTGGTTTGTGCTTACCGCGTTGGCGATCTTCTGAAGCAAAATTGTCTTGCCCGTACGAGGCGGGGCGACTATCAGACCTCGCTGGCCTTTACCCACCGGCGTCACGAGGTCGATTATGCGCATATTCAGCTCTTCGGATACCGTTTCGAGTATGAAACGGTCCTCCGGATGGAGCGGTGTCAGGTCGCTGAACACCACCTTGTCCGCGAGCATATCGGGGTTCTCATAGTTGATTGCCTCGACGCGAAGAAGGGCAAAATATTTCTCCGAGTCCTTCGGCGGTCGGATCTGCCCTGAGACTGTGTTACCGGTTCGCAGGCCGAAACGCCTGATCTGCGACGGCGAGACGTAGATGTCGTCCGAGGAGGAAAGGTAGTTGTAACTCGGATTGCGAAGGAAACCGTACCCGTCGGGAAGCACTTCGAGCACACCCTCACCGTACATCAGTCCGTTTTGGCGAATGCGCTCCTTGAGAATCCTGAAAATCAAATCCGTCTTTTTAAGGGCGCTATATTCCGTGATACCCTCATTTTTGGCAATATCGTGCAGCTCAGCGACGGTCAGTTTCTGCAAATCAGTCAAATAGAGATTGCCCTTTTTAATCCGCTCATACTTGGCGTGAGTGGATTCGTCATCCTCCATTTTCTGCCTGTCCTTGGCCTCGGCAGCGGTGGCCTCGTCGGCTGTAGCCGTAGCCGTGGCGTTTTCAGCCTGGGCGTGATGTTCTTGCTCGGCGGCGACTTGTTCTTCCGCGACGGTCTTTTTCTTGGAGCTTTTGCGTTTTCTCTTTTTCTTTGCTGTGGCTTTAGCCATCATGACTCCTTTTTTGTGTGCATGATTTTTCGTCACCCGTGCCGACACGGGGCGGTAATCTGATTAAAAACCTTTTCCGTAGCAGTTTAGCAGGAGTTGAGCTTTGGGCGGAAGCAACACAACTTACACGTCGGTACCTACTACTGATTCTGATCTTGATAACCTGCCGTAAACCCCACTTAACAACTATCCACAACATTTGAGAAGATGTCAGCGACTTGCTTGACTAATACCGAGAAGTCAGAATTGTTGTTTATGGTATTATCGGCGACGCTTGCCTTGTTGTCCAGAGAAATCTGAAAATTTTCTCGGATTTTTATTTCGTCAAAAAAAACCCCCATTTTTTTGGCTCTTTCGCTTCTCAATCGGGGCTCGCACTCGACAAAAATGAGCCTGTCACACCGTTTTTCCCAGCCCACCTCAGCCAAAAGGGGCATATCGAGCACGATTGCCTTGACCCGCCCTTGGCCGTTATACTGCCTGATAAGCTTTTCAGCCTGTTTCAGGACAAGGGGGTGGATTATCCTGTTAAGCGACGAGAGCTTATCGGCATCAGCAAAAACGACAGCGGCCAGCTTGCGGTGGTCAATCTTCCCCGTCGAATCTGAGATCTCCTGCCCGAAAAGGCCGAGCACTTTTTCCCTCACGGCCGGTTCGTTCAGCAGTTTGTGGGCGATCTTGTCCGCATCGACGACCGCACAGCCTAATTTGGCAAACTCATTTGCGACCGTGGTCTTGCCTGAGCCGATACCGCCCAAAATGCCTATTATTGGTTTGTTCCCGACAGTGCTCACAGCCTGCTAACTTAATTGTTCCTTGATGAGCAGTCAAGACCGTAGGTCGGGATTTTTTGCGGATTTGGAACCTGCGGATCGGCTCTGGAGACGACGGAACTGTGCACTTTGTGAAAAATATTGAACTGAAGGCGCGAGAGTGGGCAAAATCAAGGAGTTTTGAACGGTCGGTTACGATGTTCCCTTGTTGTTTTTCAGCTTTTGGCTCTTTAAGATATGATCCTCGATTCAGGGGATGCGAAGCTTATGCCGTGCCTTTTCCAGACCTCTCACTAAGTAGTTTTTCACCACGACATCCCAGCTCATATTTTCAGCAAGCTGGTATCCGGTTTCAAGCATATTCGCGATTTCGGATTCGTCGTTTGCCAGGCGTGAGCATATTTGCATCGCGACCTTTTCGCTCTCACCTGCTTCTATCCGCTCGCGCACCGGCCGGTCAATCTGGAGCAGGTCTTCTATATCGGCGTAATTCTGGGTATGGAGGTCGGTGTAGTCGGCGACAATGACGTTCTTGACGGCTTGATCGCTTGTCACGTCCCGCAGGAAACCGCAGCACCCACAGACACTGCTTATCACGCATATCCCGCCGAAGGTCAGCGGCTCGAGCTGCGCGATCCCGAACGGCTCATAAATGCTTTGGCCGAATTCAACATCGCTGCCCTTGCGAATGTCCATAAACTCCATATCTTCCGGCATCCTCATCCCGCAATGCTTTCGGCTGAAGCCAAATTGGTTAATGAAGATGATTTTTATGTTCCGGCTTCGTGCGTTGAATTCCTGTACCTGTGCGTGGAACTTTGCCTCACCGCCGGACAGGTCCGGCCAGTTCTCGCGGTGCGACACCGGCCAGCCGTACGCCGACTCCATTTTATATATGTCTTGCGTGCGCCGCCGTGAGACTTCGGTCGATAGCAGGAACAGCACGCCCGTCTTGCCCTGTATCCTGAACTCTCTTTCTATTGTGTAGAGGACCCGTAAATCACGCCATAACCCTTTGCTTTTGACCAGTCTGGTGACGTGAGTGAAAACGTAATCCGGCCTGTAGCCCAGCAAATTCTCACAATAAACTTGCAGCTTTTGTTTTGATGCGAGCTTCTCGGCAACGCTGATTTGATACGCCGGTATCCCGTTATAGACTATATCTATGTCCGCAGTCTCGAATTCCGGTGCGAGAAACCGCAGCTCGTCGGCCACGTAGTCGCCCACTGCGTATATGTGGTCGCAGTGTTTTGAGGCCTCAACGAGAGTGTGCTTGAAATAGGAACTCTGTTCGCCGAAGACTTCGCTGACATACAGGCCGTCTTTGTGGGCCTGCTTCATAACGTTGTAGAACATCGTATCGTGCCCGGAGTGCTCCTCCACGATACGCCGCATTGTTGCCGCCTCGTGAGCATAGAAGACCGTCCTCATGTCACAATGGGGCTCAAGGATAGCCGCCAGTGCGGTCGGCATTCCCATAAACTCGTGAGAAACAATAGTTGTCGAATCTCCGACTGCATCGATTGCCTTTAGGGTGGCGATTGCCGGCGGCGCTAATCTGACATATTGCTCATACTCCCAGAGATTCTCGTACAGATGACTTTGAACGCCGAATTCATTGTAAAGCACTCGCTTGAATTCGTTGACCAGGTCCTTGTTCACACGTCTTACGTCGAAGAGCAGCACTTCGGGCGAGCTTTTTATACCCGTTCGTTCGTCAACGAACGTTCGCCGCCCATAGACGATGCCGGTATTGTAAAGGCTTTCTATTTTACGGAAGCCCGGCGCGTACTGTGGGTTAATAAGCCCGTCAACCGATGAATAGAGCACTTCACCGTCTTCCCCGAGTCGTTCCGACAGAGGGCCCTCGGTGGTAAACAGTGGGCCGACGAGGATTGATCTATCCGCGGCCTTGAGATAGGAGTCGCAGGTGAAGAAGCCGTGAAGCACAGCGCCTATTCCGCCTATCTTTCCTACAGCCTCGTGGGTAACATGCACCACTGTAATCTCATTGGACATGTAAGTTTCCCTTCCAAGCTACTCTTCCGGAGTTCTCTCACGTTGTCTTTACTGTTCTCTACATAAAATATAGGAAACAGTTCCGCTTGGGCCAAATCACAGACTCATCCGTATATGCTGATTCTTATGGACCGAAAAAATCAGTGTGGACGTGAAGATTGAGTGGAGTTTTTAGGACCACCTGGGCGCTCTCGCCGTATGTGTTCCAGGTTAGGCTATTTTGGCTCGCAGGGTCCTTATCAGACCGGCAAGGACCTGTGGGGCGACGTCGGCCAGTTCCGGCTCAGGCATTTCGCTAAGCGCTATTCTGTCGAGGATCTCTACGGCCTGACCGCCGTGGGGAGCTATCGAAGCGGCGATCCTTTCGGCTTCGTCGATATCTCCGTTGGCCATTAGTCGCAGATACAGGATTATGTTCTTGGTCAATTCCTTTTCGCTCATCTCAGAAGCCGCCCCGGTGACGTCTGCGGGTCCGTCGGGAACGTCTCTTTCCTGCAATATGTCCTGTGTGAGCTGGTATGTCTCTGCCATCAGGCGTTTTTTTCTTTCCTCTTCGCTTTCGTCCACCGGAGCGAGTGTGAGCTCTTCATTGGCGTTCAGATTTGGAACGTACAGTTTGTTCTGGCACGCCGGGCATTTGCCCCATTTTCCACCGGCACTGTCGGCCGCCTTTATTTCCTTGCCGCAATGGTCACAATGAAATGTTATCCCCATTTTGTAACCTCTTAAATTGTCATTTTGTCTTCTGGCCTCTGGCTTCTGGCCTCTGTCCTCTGACTTCTGATCTGTATTCCGCAACCACCTCGGTAGTTATTCCGCCTCGCGGTGTAAATCGAGAGGTAACTTTCATCCAGCGCGGTTTGCACACGCCGCTCAAATCGTCCAGTATATCATTCGTCAGGGCCTCATAAAAAATACCCTTGTTCCGGTAGCTCTGCATATAGAGCTTGAGGCTCTTGAGCTCGATACAGGATTTGTCGGGGCAGTATTCGATGATAATCTCGCCGAAGTCCGGCTGACCCGTCCGAGGACAGACGCTCGTGAACTCAGGACACCTGATTGTTATGCAATAGTCCCGCTCGCCGCGAGGATTCTCGAACAATTCTATTTGCGCCGGTTCGCTCATTATTACGCCGCTCATATAAGCCTTACTCCGATAGTATAATCCAAATGCCGACCACGGACAAGGCAATAATCGATGTCCAAAGAAATTGGGTGTGTCGCCGGATTTTTTGGCAAAGGACTTCTGGATTGTCAAAACTCATTCACAACCGTAATAAAGCTACTATTGTCATTGCGAGGCCGCAGAATGTGGCCGTGGCAATCTCGGCCTTACGAACCGCTGAGATTGCTTCGCTTCGCTCCTAAGAAAATACCCGGTTTTTGTAGCCTGAGGATTGAGATTGCCGCAGTCGCTGCGCTCCTTCGCAATGACGTGCGTGGGCTACTTTCTTCTGTATGCCTCCTGAGAATCCGGTGTGGTGCTCGCAACGACAGTGGTAAGTAAGCCCTTGTCAAAAACATGGTTATGTAGTGCCGGAATAATTAGCCACGCCCGAAATTAGTAAGAGTGCCCGGCAAAGTGCCTGCAAAGGCCGGTCCCCTTCTTTCTTTGACAGTATTCGAAAAAATCAGTAACATACGTCCGTTGCTGAAGCAGTTTGACAATTTTTCTTTTTTGTGCAATGACCGTCAGAGCAAAAGGAGCGTACTAAAATGAGATTGGAAGCTACAGTTATGAACAGGCGACAATTCTTAAATGCAGTCGGTGCCGTCGCGACTTTGCCGGTCGGCCTCTTCGCCGCCGGGTCCGCGCCGAAAAACAGAAGGCCCAATTTCGTATTCATCTTTGCCGACGACTTGGGCTGGGGCGACCTGGGCTGTTACGGGAATCGCCAGATAAAGACGCCTTTCCTCGATAAGCTTGCCGCCCAGGGCACGCTCTTCACGCAGTTTTATGTCAATGGCTCGGTCTGCTCACCCTCGCGGACGGCCTTTATGACCAGCCATTATCCCGCACGCCACCGTGTCCACGGCCATTTTGCAGCGCACAAACAAAACAAGGCACGCGCAATGCCCGACTGGCTCGACCCCAAGGCCCATACCGTTACCCGCCTGCTCAAGAACGCCGGCTATGTGACCGGCCACTTCGGCAAATGGCACTTAGGCTCCGGTGACGGCTCGCCAACGCCCGGCGATTACGGTATCGATGAGCATTGCACGAGAACTTCTTCCGGTCCGCAGCTCGAAGGCACATCCGAACCGTATTTCCGGGCCAGATCCACATCCATAATCGTTGACAAAACCATTGAGTTCATCGAAAAGAACCGCGACAAGCCCTTCTATGTAAACGCATGGACCCTTGTCCCCCACGCTACGCTTCACCCCACCGACGACCAGATGAAGCCCTACAGCAGGTACGCACCCGGAGGCGTTCCGTATAAGGGGGTTAAGCACCGATTTTCGCAGAGTG
>JAGMDR010000125.1 GCA_023128595.1 Planctomycetota bacterium
CCGGCGCGGGTTACTTGTCCTTTGTAGCCGATGAAGTAGAGAAATCTGTCGTACGTGAATATGGGTATCCACAGGGCCTGGGCCTGCGTCTGAAGCTGATTGTAGCGATTGCGCAGGCGCTGTGAGGCCTCATACTTGTCCATCGCCCGCGGGTCTATTTCCAGCTCTTCGAAGGTCGGTTTCCTGAGGACCGAGGGCATCTTGCCGAGTACGAGGAAATCGGTGTCAACGGAAACGGCGTTGTCAACTCTGCCGCCCCATTTCTCAATGAGAGCTTCTATTTTGACGTCGGCGTCACGGTCGAGGCTTCCACTGTTGTCGAGGTCGAACTTGCCGGCGATAACAAATACATTTTTCCTGCTGCTGTCCCAGATCAAATTGGCGATAATGTCGCCTTCCATGACGGGTCTTTTTCTGTTTGAAGTTATGATTCTCGCGGCGGAGAAGGTCTTGTCAACGTCAAAGACTTCGATTTCGGCTTTCCCTTTGCCGTCCTTGGGGATGGGAGCATATTTATCATGGACTGCGAATGTCAGGCCCCGATAGACGTGGTCGTTGCTTCCCTTGTTGATGTGGACCAGCTTGGTTTGGAAGTCAACGAGAATTACTTTGCCGTCTGCGATAAAGGCCGGTACGTTGCTGTCCGGCGGTGGTTTGGTCATCGAGACTTCCTGCTGGGCGCGTTTCATCTTATCTTCGGTCAAATCCAACTGCACCTGGGTCCTGAGCAGCTCCTGATTGAGCCGGTCGAAATTGGTCTGTTCTTCCTGCAACTGCGTACGGTAGTTCTGGACCCGCTGGTCAGTGGATTCTTGAAGCATGACTCTCAGTACATCATAGTCCTGCTGGGCCTGGTTGACCATTTGTTGGAGTATGTCCTTTTGGGCCACCAGTAGTTGTTCTTTTTCAAGAGTGGCGGCCATTGCATCGTTGTATCTTTGGTCCAGCTCTGCGTAGCGGTCTTCCTGGGCAAGTTCAGCGGCTTTGGCTTTGTCCAGTGCTGCTTTTAGGTCTGCGATTACTCGCGTAAGTCCCGTAGAGTTTGGGTCGGTGCCGGTAAGGGCAACATACTCCTGAACCATCATCAAGGCGTTCCTGGCTTCAGCGCTGATTTTGTTGAATTTGATCTCGGTAGGATCGTCTTGCGGTGCGAGTCCCGTGACCAGCGACATAGCCTTATCGAAATGATCGACGGCTGTGGCAAGCCAGGTTTTTCCGCTTTGTCTTGTTCCAACTATCGTTCCGAGTCTTTGCCGCTCCTGGTTGTTAGCGAGCTCACCGATGTCTCGTCGCAAAGCGGTCTCTTTTGTCCTATAATCTTCTGCTTTGACGTAGTAGATAACGGCAAAAATGGCAGCGATAATGAAAAGCCCGACAAAGGCTATAAGCGTATAGAGCATAGCGTTGTTCTGTTGCCTTTTGCGTGGTGGCATAGTAAAAACTCCTTAGAGATATTGAGAAATCACCCTATAAAGCCCATATCTGATAACAGTATTATCGCTTTTGGCGGCTTGAAAGTCAACAAAAAAAGCCGACATGAGGAAAGGTTTTCGCCGGCGGGGCGGCAATTTGGGCCGTTAAAGCCTTGATAGGGTCTAAAAGGACGCCAAAACCCACATTGTATTGCAATTTTGTTTCGAGGTTATTCGGTGGATTGGGGGCGCCGGCGGGGCAGGGATGGGGTTAAAGTCTCAAAGCGTGTCCAGGAGGGCGGGGAGGTCGGCGATTTTGTGGAGGGTGTGGCGGGCTTTTGCGTTGGGTTGGTCGGAGGTTTGTGTGTGGATTCGGGCGGGGCGGATAAGCTGGATGGTTGTCAGGCCGAGGTTGTTTGGGGCGATGAAGTCCTTTAATTCGTTGTCGGCGATATAAGTCGTGGACTGGGGTGCTGCATTGAGGCTTTGGATTATCTTTTCAAAGCCGGCCGGCGAGGGCTTCCAGAATTCCCTGCCGAGCTCTTCGGTATAGACTATTGCCTCGAAATGCTTTTCGATTCCCAATGCCCGGACTTTTAGTTTCTGGGCGGGGAGGAAGCCATCGGTCAGCAGGGCGAGGGTGTATTTGCCGCTTAGCCGGGCCAGGACGTCGCGGCTGTCGCGGGGCAGCGTTATTTTCGGGACGTGGTTGCGATAGAGCTGTATCAGCTCGCGAATGAGCGGGTCGTCGCAGGGGATGGCGAGCTCGTCGAGGGCGGCATTGAACGTCTTTGTGCGGTTGCCGGCGGAGAACTGCTTCCAGAGGGCGTCGAAGATGCGCCGGCTTGCCGGTGCGCCGGGTATGTTGGCGAGGCGCCGGGAGACGGCAGCGAAACCGCTCTTGCAATAGTCGATTTCATCGTAGAGCGTGTCGTCTAAATCAAAAATAACGGTTGTTATCATTATTTGCGGCTCCTTCGCAATGACGTGGTTGGGTTATTTTCCTCGGCTCTCATTCAATAAAGTTGGTAACTTTTTTGAGGATTTTCCTGCAACTGTTTTGAGTTTAACGCTTTAAGCCTCCGGCATAGTGTGATATAATAGCGTTGCTCTCGCGGGGGATAAGGCAACGCAGGACTGCGACCTGAGCACCGCGAGAGTGCCATACGGCATGGGTTGGTGTCCTCTGTGGTGCCAACCCTTTACAATCATGCCGGTGGCTGTAATGCGATAAACTCCAGCCTCCTAAAAGGCTGTTTTCAGCAGCAGGGAACCAACTTTTTTGCAGTTGAGCCTTTTTTTCTATGTGCATCCCGAGAATCCAGATAGGGTGCTCGCAACTTATGATTCGTATTTGCCGGGCAGGCGCAATATCCTATACACTACGCGCTTGCTGGAGTATAATTTTATGCGTTATCGGTTGGAATGTCGATATTTTTTGGTTGGCGACTGGTAACCGGTGATTGGCCGACTGTGATTTATGAAAGGTTTCAGGGATGAGATTTTTGCAAGTAATGCGTCCACTGCACTGGATGAAGAATGTGTTTGTGTTTGCCGCTCTTGTGTTCGGGCAAAAGCTTTCCGGCTCTCCCGGCGAGGTGCTTTCGGCTGTAGGAAGTGCGGTGGGGTGTTTTTTGTGTTTCTGTTTGGCCTCCTCGGCGATGTATATCCTTAACGACATAATTGACCGCAGGACGGACCGCCTGCATCCTGAGAAGCGCGACCGGCCTATTGCAGCGGGGGCTGTTACGGTCGGTTCGGCGATGGTGCTGTCGGTTTTGTGTGCGGTGGCGGCGATTGTCGGGAGTTCTGTGCTGGACGGGGGGTTGGGGGGGACCATTCTTGCATATCTTGTGCTGATGGTTCTTTACTCGCTTTTTCTCAAGAGAGTGATGATTCTGGACTGCGTGGTTATATCGGTCGGTTTTTGCCTGCGTGCGGTTGCCGGGGCGGTTGTGGTGAAGGTAAGTATCTCGCCGTGGCTGATTATTTGCACGTTTGCCTTGTGTTTGTTTCTGGCGTTCAGCAAGCGGCGCAGCGAGATAGCGCAGCTTGGTGAGAACAGCGAGCTGTTTCGCAGGACATTAGGCGGTTATACGCCGGAGCTGCTGGCCCATATGTTGGATGTGACCAGCGGTCTGGCGATTGTGTGTTTTCTGCTTTATGCGACGGACGAAAGGACGGTTGACGTTGTTACCGACAAGCTGGTTTATACTACGCCGCTGGTTTTGTACTGCATTTTTCGTTTTAGTGCTCTGATGCAAAAGGGCAAGTTCTCCGGCCCGGTTCAGCTAATTGTCCGCGATTTGGCGTTCCAGATTGGTTTTGCGTTGTGGGTTTTATCGTGTATCGGAATCGTTTACGCCGATAAACTGGGTGTCAGTTTCGGCAGCATACTGGGTTATTAGCTTTGTATTTCGCACTTAGATAGACAGTAGAGTAAGCAGGGTGTTATCCGGATTCGCGGTAGTTCTTGGCACTGTCTTGGGGAAGTGAAGGCCAATGATTAAAAAAGCAGAGTGCTTGATAGGTGTTTTCGTGTTGGTTTTGACAGTGCCGGGGCTGTCGGAAGAGCCGGTGTATTTTGCTGACACCAACCTCAAAGCTGCTGTGGAAGAAGCGCTTGGTGTTTCTGATCCGGACTCGACTGACATGCTTGAACTGACCGAACTCGATGCCTCTAAAAGAGGTATTGTTGAGCTGGCAGGGCTTGAATACGGCACGAATTTGACGCGGCTTAATCTTTATGGAAATCGAATCGACGACATCTTTGCACTTTCGGATTTGAAGAACCTGGAAGTTCTGTTGCTGCACAGCAATCAGATCAGCGATGTATCTGCACTGTCGGGGCTGGACAATCTAAGTGAGCTGTTTCTGGGCAGTAATCGGATCAGTGACATCTCCGGCCTTGGGGGACTGACAAATCTGGCAAAGCTACATTTGAACCTAAATCGGATGGACGATGTTTCTGTGGTCTCAAATTTAACGAATTTGGAGTACCTGGCGTTGTCCGGCTGCAAAGTCAGGGATATCTCTGCGATTAGAGAACTGAGAAGTCTGACGAGACTTCAGTTGTCCCACAACCAGATCAGCGATATCTCTGCTGTGGCAAATTTGGCGAATCTGGAGATTGCGTTTCTTCACGGCAATCAGATCAGCGACATCTCTGCGATTAGAGAGTTGGTGAATTTGACAAGTATCCAGTTGGACATAAATCAGATCAGCGATATCCGTGCTCTATCGGAACTGACGAACTTAGAGTATCTGGTTCTAAATCAAAATCAGATCGGCGATATCTATGTGCTGTCAAGTTTGACTAATCTGAAGACCTTGTACATTTCCGAGAATCCGATCACCGATATTTCTGTACTGCGGGATATGACAAATCTCGAGAGGCTATGGCTGCAGGGCGATCAGATCAGCGATATATCTGTACTTTCGGGGCTGACGAAGCTGACATCGCTGTATTTGCAGGAAACGCCGATCAGTGAAATTACTGCACTGTCAGCTTTGACAGACCTCAAGAGGCTGAGTCTGCGTGGCAATCAGATCAGCGACATTTCCGTGCTTTCCGGGTTGACTAAATTGTCTGATCTAAGTTTGGGTGATAATCAGATCAGTGATATTTCTGCACTTTCGGTGCTGGCGAAGCTTAGCGAACTGTGTCTGGACAATAATAAAATCAGCGATATCTGTGCTCTCGCAGAATTGACATCGTTGCGCCAATTGAACCTGTGCGGCAATCCATTGAATGGTTCGGCTTACTATGTTTATTTGCCATTGATTAGCCGTAACAATTCTAAGCTCACCAGGGGCGCTTTGGATTACGATGCAAATCCCAATCCACTTACGAACGATGGGCTCATAGATCTTATGGACTTTACGGAATTCGCTTTGAGCCAGGTGGGAGCCGACTGCGACGAATATAATGAGTGGTGCGATGGAGCGGACCTTAATCAATCGGGCAAGGTGAACTTGGATGACGTGGCGGAATTTGCAAATTGTTTATTTGAAGTGAGCGGGCAATAGGTGATTCACTGTGGTTGAGCAGAGGTTGCAGAAGGTTTTGGCGGGGGCGGGGGTTGATTCGAGGAGGAAGTGCGAGGAGCTGATACTGGATGGGGTGGTTCGGGTCAATCGGAAGGTTGTTGATACGCTGCCGGCGTTTGTCGATCCGGAGAAGGATATTATTACCGTGGACGGCAGGCGGATTCGGGCTGCGGCGAAGGTGTATTTTCTGTTGAATAAGCCGAAAGGCGTGATTTGCACAAATCGCGACCCGCAGGGCAGGACGAAGGCGATAGACCTGGTGCGGACCGCTGAGCGGGTGTTTTGCATCGGCAGGCTCGACGTCGATACGACGGGAGTAATTATCCTTACCAATGACAGCGAGCTGGCGAATAGGTTGACACATCCGAGATACGGATTGGCCAAGACATACGTTGTCAAGGTCAAGGGGCAAATCGGCGGCGATGCGGCTGAGAAATTGAAAAAAGGGGTTTGGCTGGCCGAGGGCAAAACCGGCAGGACATCCGTGAAGATTCTCAAGCGCAACTACAAGGAATCCTTGATTGAGATTACGATTCGCCAGGGTCTTAACCGCCAGGTTCGCAGGATGCTGCTGAAGGTCGGGCTTCGTGTTAAATCGCTTAAGAGGACGCAAATCGGCAAACTGACCGCGCGAGGTATTGGTGTCGGCAAATTCAGGCCGTTAAGCAAAGCCGAGGTGGCGTGGTTGAAGAAGGCAACCACTGCTTGATTCCGTATGATGCGAGGTCAAGATATTGAACGTCAATACCAACTCGTCTGCCAGAGCCAGGTGTCTGCGAAGAGTGCGAAGTCTTTGATATTGACCTTTCCGTCGAGATTGAAATCGGCGATGTTGGTGTAAAGGCCGGGCTGCCAGATGATGCTGCAATCGCCTGAGAGGCCGCCCTGGGGGATGATACGGCCGCCCTTGAGATGGATAGTGCCATTGCAGGTGGTCCGGCCTGTAACAAGGGTTGTGCCGTCGCTAATCTCCAAAGTCGCGTTCTCACGAATCTCTACATCGGCGACGATACTTGTCGGGCCGGTGAGCTTGATCTGGCCATTAGATTCGATTATTACATCGCCGGCAATACCGCCGAAGCCTGCAAAATTCGCACCGGCTGTCTGGGTAATCGTTGTGGCTGCCAGGGTGCCGCCAAGGAGTTCTATTGTCCCATTTGGCTCATTAACCAGATTGCAATCGAACGTTACACCACCACCGGCGCTGACTTCTATTGTGCCTTGATTGTTTACATCCTCGGGTGGTCCATCGTGAGCGAGACTTAACGATGAAAGCGGAGCATTAGTGATAGTCCCACTGTTTACAAATGAGCCGCGAGTGCCAACCATAAGTGGGCCGCCATAGGCATAAACAAGACCTTGGTTTTGGAATGAGAGATCTGAGTAAATCAGGCCGGTCCCTCTGATAACACCGTCACTGGTATTTTCCAGAATACCATTAGTGCCTACCAAAGCGTTGTAGAGTAGAAAATCTCCGCTATTCACTAAGCTACCATTTTCAACTCTAAGTCTCCCGCCTGGAAAAACCGAGACGTTCCCATTATTGATAAACTGTCCCTTAATTTCCAGCCAATATGTCAGGAATATGTGTCCGCCGTTGGCGTTTGTTACGTTCCCTTTAATTTCGTGCTCGACCCCGGAACCAGAGATGTCCAATGTGCCATAGTTGGTCAGACCATCAGGACTCGTCAGAGAAAGATCATTTTCACCAATTTCCAGGTCCACATCTCCATAGCAGCTCAGTCGATCGATGGTCCGACTCTGATTGAACTTAACTCTGGTCCTCTCAGAAGAGCTTATGGTTACGGCAAAGGTATCGCCGTCGTTGTCCGGTACGATGGGGGGATTCCAGTTGTTTGGGTTTCCCCAGGCGTTAGGGTCGCCCGCTATCCACGACGAGTTAATTTGCACGGCTTGTAGATTCGGAGCAGCGAATAGTAATCCAATTGCTGCTAAGAATAATACTCTTTTAGACATAACTGACCTTCCTTTCGTACGTTTTGTTAGCAATCTTTCGGCTACGGTGGTAATCAATCAGCTTGCCATAGCCAATTCTCAGCAAAGACAGCGAAATCCCTGAAGTCCACCGTGCAATCACCATTTAGGTCGGCTTCGTTTGAAGGGCTGCATCGGGCTTCGAAATCCTCAAAGAAGGTTGTCCCACCGGTGACGAGGAAATCATCTATAAAATAAACTATTGTATCAATTCCCTGCGGCGTGCCGGGGTCCTCGAATGATATAGCAAGAAGGGTAGCCGGGCTGTCGCCGAATATCCCCCCTCCATAGGGAAATTCCATATAATTAGCCAGGTCGTTTAGCTCATAGCTGTACGTGCGCCATCCTTTGGTGATGTCAAAAAGACCCGGCGTCTCAAAAGTGTCCCCATCTTCCTCGGCAAGCCAAAAACCCAAGGCGTTGGAAAGAGTTTGAACAGAAGAGCTGCCCGGAACACTAAAATCAATCTTGAGCTGCACTATCGCGTCATTTAGATTTGTAGGCAAACCAGAGCCCCCCGGCCCACCATCACCTGCGGGAAACGCACTACTTAAAGCACACAGTGACCCATTTATACTTTCATCATTCACGTCGTAAACGAGAACCACCCCCTGGCTGCCGTGGAAACCGTCTGCGGGAAATACCAGCCCTTGCGATTGTTCGTTGTCGTTAAGAACGCCGACAAGTCGCACCGCTCCGTAGTCTTCACCGGCCCAGGAATTTACACCATTGACATCCTTGATGAACACAAAATCAGCATCAGGATTAAGGTAGGGGACTATCTGGGACTGAAAAAATGGCGGGGAAGGAGCCGGAGTACCGGTCGTAGTAAAAGAAATTGAATTCTCGTACTCAAAAAGGTCCGTATATATAAAGCTGTCGCCGCCAAAAGTCGCGCGGCTGTAGGGCAGCGATGCGGTTCCATCAAAAACCACAGCTTCAAGTTCGTGCAAATGTGCCGCCCCTAAGGGACCAGCCATCCAACTGGTCTGGGCAATGTCAATAAAGCCCGTCCAATGCCGGGTATCACGCATTTCATCCCAGATATACACCGCCACTGCATCGCCGTAGCCAACACAGGACTGCCATGTAATCGTGGGATTGAGTGGCACATCTGTGGCACCATCATCAGCCGGGTAGGTGATAACAGCAAAGCCTGTCGGCTGGATGGGATTATGGTTCAATGTTGCGGAATCAGCCCCGTTATTAAAGGAGAATGTATAGTCGCCAGTCGGAAAGTCGTTGCGGAGCTCATCCAGAGAGTTGTATTCCTCAATCTCAATCGCCCAGATACAACCGCCCTCCCAACAATGCCGCTGATCGAAGACAATTGGAGAATTCGCGGGTGCTGGTGGAGTTAATGTCACTGCATTTATGTCATTGCTTCCACTGACAGTTACATAGATTCCATAATCTTCAAACACCCCACCCGACCAATACTTTGACGAAATGATCTGAATCTCGTAAATGTCTAAGTTCCCGGCCCATGACGTGGCAGAGAGTGCTCCCAGAGACAGTGAGACCGCCACGGCCCAAAATGCTATTATTTGATTTTGCCTATCGCTCATCTTCTATCTTCTTTGCGGAATACATTATTTAGCTATAAAATGCGGAAGGTGTGCTGTGAAAACTGTACAGCATGAGCACCACACCTCCGTTTCGTTTCCTTAGTAATATACCGAGTTTGGGTATAAAAGTCAAAGAAAAACAAGCTCTTATAGGTTTTTTGCGGTAAATTCGGGGTTTGGGCTTGCAATCTTGATGCGGAATCATTATTTAGCGGATAGTGAATAGTATTTAGGAGTGAATAGACTGCTTCGCCGGCAATGAGGAACCCCGGTTAAAACCCGGGGCTAAATACTCGAATGACGACCAAAATAGAACAGGAGCGTATTTGATGTCAAGAGTGTGTTATTTTACAGGCAGGCGGACGGTGGCGGGCAGGAGCATTGCCCGTCGTGGTAAGGCCAAGCACCTCGGTGGTGTCGGTCGGAAGGTCACCGGGATCAGCAAGAGGAAGTTTAAGCCGAATATCCAGAAGGTCCGGGCGGTTGTTGACGGGCGGGTTTGCAGGATCAGGGTCTCGGCCAAGGCCATACGTATGGGCCTGGTTCAAAAGCCTACCAAGCGCAACTACAAGGGCGCCGGAGAGAGTTCAAAAATTAAAGATTAAATATCAAAATTACATATCAAAATGCAAAATTTCCCTTCCTCTTTTTGAATTTCTCTGTGATTTTGCTTTTTGCATTTTGATTGTCTATATGCTGCGTATTCCGCGAACTCTGCGGTCAAAAGGAAAAAGGTAAAGTGGGAAAAAAGATTGACCAGGCGCAGGTGCGGAAGGTTGCGAAGCTGGCTCGTCTGGAGTTGAGCGAGGCGGAGGTGGAGGAGTTTACGGGGCAGTTGAGTGCAATCCTCGACTACGTTGAGAAGATGAACGAGCTGGATACGGAGGGCGTTGAGCCGTTGGCGCATTGTCTGGCGATCAGTAACGTTCTTCGCGAGGATGGGGTGGCCGAATCGTTAGGGACGGAGGCGGCTTTGGCGAATGCCCCGCAGCGAGACGGCGAGTTCTTCAAGGTGCCCAAAATACTTGATGGGGGCTCGGGTGCATAGGAATTGATTGGAAATAGGATAGTTGTCTGTCAGGTGCGCTTTTTTGGTTGAAAACCTGCGGCAAAAACCGCAGGCTAAATATAGATTGCTTCGTCGCTTTGCTTGGCGCAATAATGCTCTGTATTTTATCTGTTCAAGAGTAGTAGGAGGTACTTTGCTATGAGAACAAGTTGTTTGATATGTTTTGCGATTGCTGGTTTGCTTTTGATTGGTTGTGGACAGTTACAGAGGAGCGAAATGGGAAAAGATTCGGTTTTGGCCGGCAGTCAGGGGCCGCAGGCGTTTGAAAAGACGATAACCAAGACCGTGGGCTGTGAGTACCTGCTATATCTGCCGAAAGGCTACGGCGAGAAGGAGCAGCGCTGGCCTATGATTCTATTTCTGCACGGGGCGGGCGAGCGAGGCAGCGATTTGGACAAGGTCAAGAAACACGGGCCGCCCAAATTGGTTGAGGGGGGCAAGGATCTTCCGTTTATCGTTGTATCTCCACAGTGCCCCGAGGGTGACTGGTGGACGGCGAAGGTTGAGGTGCTGATAAACCTCTTGGATGATATTGTGGAGCGGTATGACGTGGATACGGAGAGGGTTTATCTGACGGGCCTTAGTATGGGGGGATACGGGACGTGGATGTTAGGGTCTGAGTATCCGGAGCGATTTGCGGCGATGGCGCCGATTTGCGGGGGTGGCGGGCGTTTTATGACGCGGAGGCTCAAAGACGTGCCGATCTGGGCGTTTCACGGGGCCAAGGACAGCGTGGTTCCACTAAAAGAATCCGAAGAAATGGTCGCTGCGATAAAGGGTCGGGGGGGAGATGCCAGGCTGACGGTGTATCCCGATGCGGGGCACGATTCGTGGACGGAGACTTATAATAATCAGGAGCTTTACGATTGGCTGCTCAAACATCGCAAGGGCGAGAAGTAAGAAATCATGGTTGATTTGGGGTAATGGAAGAGCTAAGTGCAAAAGATCTGCGTGAAAGAATAGCCGCCGGGCGGATAACGAGCGTTGAGGCGACCGGGGCGGTCTTTGGGCGTATAGACGAGCGGGAGCCGGTTATCGGGGCCTACTTGAGTACGTATCGCGAGACGGCGCTGGCGAGGGCTGCGGAGGTTGACCGCAGGATTGCTGCGGGCGAGCAGGTGGGGCAATTGGCGGGCGTGCCGGTTGCGATAAAGGACAATATGTGCTCGATGTTCGGGGCCACGACGTGCGCTTCGAGGATTTTGGAGAATTTCCATTCGCCGTACAATGCTACGGTGGTCAAGAAGCTGTTAGCGGCGGATGCGGTCATTGTTGGCAAGACGAATATGGATGAGTTTGCGATGGGTTCGAGCACGGAGAATTCGGGCCTGAAGCAGACGGTAAATCCGTGGGATACGAGCAGGGTGCCGGGCGGGAGCAGCGGTGGTTCTGCGGCGGCAGTGGCGGGGCGGCTGTGCTATGCGGCGCTTGGGTCGGACACGGGGGGGTCTATCAGGCAGCCGGCGAGCTTCTGCGGGGTAGTGGGGCTCAAGCCGACGTACGGCAGGGTGTCGCGGTACGGCCTGGTGGCATACGGTTCGAGCTTAGATCAGATCGGGCCGATCACGCAGACGGTTACCGACGCGGCGCTTATGATGAACGTCATAGCCGGTCACGACCCGGCGGACAGCACGAGTGTTGACGAGGCGGTGGCGCCCGTGTGCGACTATCTTGCGAGGCTGGATGAGCCGGTAGAGAATCTGAGGATAGGGATTGTGCCGCAGCTCAATTCCGGCGCCGATGAATCGGTGCAGCGGGCGCTGAATGCGGCGATTGATGTATATAAAGCGGCCGGGGCCGATATTGTTGAGGTGGATATGCCTCATTCGGATTATGCGATTGGCGCATACTACATAATAGCTACGGCTGAGGCGTCGAGTAATCTGGCGCGGTATGACGGCGTGCATTACGGCCATCGCAGCGACAAGGCCGAAGACTACGTGGAGGTCTATTCGAAATCACGGGCGGAGGCGTTTGGAAAGGAAGTGAAGCGGCGAATAATGCTTGGGACATACGCGCTGTCGAGCGGTTATTACGATGCGTATTATCTGAAGGCGCTTAAGGTGAGGAATCTTATACGGCGTGATTTTACCGAGGCGTTTGAGAAATGCGACTGTATTATGATGCCGGTTGCGCCGACAACGGCCTTCAAACTCGGAGAAAAAGTTGATGACCCGCTGACAATGTATCTTTCGGATGTCTATACGATAGCGGCGAACTTAGCGGGGATTCCGGGGATAAGTATTCCATGCGGATTCGATGAGAATAATCTGCCGATTGGCTTACAGATACTTGCGCCTGCCTTCGCGGAAGATAAATTGCTCCGGATAGCAAAAATGTTCGAGGCAGAAACCGATTTGCACAGAAAAAAACCGACGATTGTTTAGCCACGAATTTTCACCAAGTTTTTTGTACATTATTGTATTCTTCAAATGAAAATATAGAATTTGTTGAGACTGTAGCAACAATACAGAG
>JAGMDR010000126.1 GCA_023128595.1 Planctomycetota bacterium
GAACTGGGTCAAATCGAAGGACAAGGTGAGCGAGTACTACAAGAATATGCGGGCCGAGAGCGAGCGGCTCAGCCGATTGATAGAAAACGTTCTGGATTTCTCGCGCATCCAAAGGGGGCGGAAGAAATATGCGTTCAATCTGGGCGATATGAATGCGTGCATTGCGGACGTGGTTGAAATGATGCGCCCTTATGCGACGCAGAACGGTTTTTCGATAGAAACGCAACTCGGAGAGCTCGGACAGACGGCGTTTGACAGTGACGCTGTCACGCAGATAGTCGTTAACCTGCTGGATAATGCGGTCAAGTACGCGCGCAATTCGGAGGACAAGACCATTACAGTGCGGACCAAAAGCGACGGGCAATTCATCCTGATCGAGGTTGAGGACCACGGTCCCGGGGTCCCTCACCGGCAGCGCAGGAAGATTTTCGAGGAGTTCTATCGCCTCGGCGCCGAGGCCACGCGCGAGACCACGGGGACGGGGCTGGGCCTTGCGCTGGTGAAGAAATTCGCCCAGGCGCACAACGGTTTCGTGGAAATTCTGGGCGCCCGCCCCAGCGGGGCTATCTTCAGAGTAGGCCTGGCTGCGCAGACGTAGCAGGTGTGCGGGCATCCTGGCGAGTCTGCGCCGGGGCAATTCTTCAGGCTTGATTACCCCCCTTAGGAGTCCCGCCTTGCCGCCAAAGCAATGTATATTTAGCCTGCGGTTTTACCGCAGGTTTTCACTCACAAAATCGTATCCTGCGGTTGGGTTATTGGTTACAATTCTGCTGTTCTGTAAGTGATTCAATATATGAAAGGGCCAGTTATGATTGTTAGCAGAGCGATAATCAAGGGTGTGGTTCTGGCGTTGTTGTGCGTTGTGGTTGGGCAGGAGTCCGCAGCCAATCCATTTGTCATCAAGCTTGCCATTCCCGGACCGGCGGACTCGTCGGCGGGTGGGATAATCGCGGCGGACGTCGATAACGACGGTAAGATGGATTATCTGGTTACTGTGCCGGGGCATCTGGCGGCCTATGGGAACGACGGCAGGAAACTGTGGGTGCTCAAGAGGGATATTGTGGTGGGCAGCTCGAGCGAGAGTCACGGCCTGCCCGGTCACTGCGGGCCCGGGGTGGCGGCGGGCGACATGGACGGCGACGGTAAATGCGAGGTGGTATTTCTCACGAAGGATTCGGTCCTGCATGTTGTCGATGGAAAGACGGGTCGCGAGGAGAAAAACGCTAAGCCACCTGTTCCGAAGGGCGCCCAGCGGTGGGAGTTGGCTATGATAGCTGATTTTCGCGGTACGGGCGGAGACCGTGATATACTGCTGCAGGCAACGAACAAAGATGGGTACCGGATGGGTAAGTTCTTAGCGGCGTATTCAATGGAGAATCTGCTAAAGGTAGGCAAGCTGCTGTGGCAAACGGATAAGTTCGTAAGCTGCGCCCATAACGGCGCGAGATTAGCCGATATCAACGGCGACGGACGTGACGAGGTGCTTGGGGCGACGATATTCTCGGCCGAGGGTAAGCTGCTGGCGCGTGCGGTTCCTGACCGGTATCATATAGACAGCGTCTTTGTGGCGGACGTTCGGCCGGACAAGCCCGGCCTGGAGGTCATTCTGTTAGAAGAGGGGGCGAACCAGGTGCAGGTGGTCGGGGCGACCGGGCCCATCTGGCGAAGGCACTTCAAGAAGCAGGAGCCGCAGAATGCGGCCGTCGGGCGATTCAAGGCCGGCAGCAACGAGCTCTTTATCTGGTGCCGCTCGCGGTATAACGAGCATCAAAAGCCGTTCGTGTTCGATTCATCCGGCAAGATGGTTTTCGATTACAAGATGGGCGACGTCGCCCCGCCCGGCTGGACGGCCAGCGGTGTGGAGATAATAAACACTATAGACTGGACCGGCGACAAACAACAGTTGGCCTGCGCCAAGGAGCGCCACAAAAGCGGCGACGTGTGTTTATTCGAACCGTTGACGGGTAAGTTCGTGGCGCGGTTCAAGGAAAAGGCGGATCGGTTGTACGTTGCGGACGTCACCGGTGACTGGCGCGAAGAGATTATCGTCCTCAACGGCAATGAATTGCACGTATATTCAAACAACAAGCCCAACCCGAGACCCAATCAAAAACGGCTTTGGGCCGAGAGAAATTACCGCAGGCTAAAACAGTGTTATAATTACTACTCGCCGTGAGGAAAGAAACCTGCGGTAAAACCGCAGGCTAAATATTTGGATTGGCGGCGTGCCGGTTTGGCGGGCGCGAGTTTACGCTGTTTTGTGATTTGGAGAGAGAACGGGAGTGCAAGATGGAATATGCAGTTGGTAAGACGGGGCGGGTGATCGCCGCCCGGCTGTTCGAGGGCGAAGACCTCTACGAGTACATCGAGGAGATTGCGCGCAAGGAAAATGTCAAATCGGCTGCGGTGCTGATTACGGGGGGATTTAGGAAGGCCAGCGTCGTGGTCGGGCCGAAAGTGGAAAAGCCCAAGATCGTCGGGAATTTCAAGGACTTCGCCGGTCCGGGGGAGGTGCTCGGAGTAGGAACAATATACTGCGACGATGAAGGGCCGAAGCTGCACATACATACCGCGATCGGCAAAGAAAGCGGCGTGATGGTCGGCTGCCCGCGCGGGGGGGCCAAGACATTCCTGATACTGGAGGTAACGATAATAGAGATCGAAGGCATCGAGGCGGCTCGAAAACTCGACGAACAGACCGGATTCAAGCTGCTGCGATTGTAAAAGGTATCTCCTGCGGAACGACAGACAAACGCAGCGACCCTTGACAAAACGGTGAGACTACAGTTAGACTTGTGACCAAGAGAAGATTTTACCGAACCAGCGGCTGAACACAGACACCGCAAAGGCGGCCACGCCGGTGAGCCGCGCTGTTCGATGCATCATTCCATGAAGCTTGCAGGTGTAGATTTAGGTTGGAAAGCAAAAGGAACTAACTCGGCTGTGGCCATTGGCGAGTTGCAGAAGAATCGTTTTTGCATAACCGATGTAATTACTTCGTTGACAGTTGATGAAGTAACCAAAGCTTTATTCGCCCATTCAAATATTTTTGGACTAGGAATCGATGCGCCACTTATTATCAATAACTATTCTGGGCAACGAACTTGCGAGCGTCTTTTGAGCTCGGACTACGGTAACAGAAAAGCCTCTTGTCATAGCTCCAACCTTACTCATTATCCTGATCCTACTGGCGTGGATTTGGCGAAGAAACTCCTTCTCAAAGGGTACTCTCACGCATGCCTGTCTGATAAATTTATAATCGAATGTTATCCTCATCCCACCATTATCGAAATCTTCGGCTTAAGTGAACGCATCCTTTATAAAAAGGGCAAAGTCTCGATACGGCGTTACGGTCAAAAATACCTTGCAAAGCTTATTTCGAAGTTGAGCAAGTCTTTGATCTTAATGCTTGACATTCCAGACAATCTACGAAGCTTTGTTTCGCCAGCAAAAATCGATAACCTTAAAGGAAAATCGTTGAAGGAAAATGAAGATGCACTAGACTCCATAATATGTGCTTATACTGCCGCTTTATTTAAACTCAATCTTCAAAGCCAGACTTTTGGCAATAAGCAAGATGGGTATATCTACGTACCACAAATACACTGTATCTAACCACTGCGTAGAGCGGGCGGTTAACAGAGCCGCCGCTCACGGAAACTGTGGGCCGAGATTTTGTTCCTTCGTGGTCTGACAAGAAGCCGCAAAAACGCGTCGAGATATTGGCTCCCCGCTTCGGCAAGGCTTCGCAGGGCATAGCGCGGGGGTTTGTGGTTGGTAAAAGGGCTTGAAATTCTATCGGATGACTGTATTATAGAAGTATGGGTGCATTTCACACAAGTTGCAGAATTGAGAATCACATCGACAGGTCGAGGTCTGTGCGGATAGCGAAGCTCCTGGTGGACACGGGCAGCGAATACACCTGGGTTCCTGCGACAAAGTTGGAGAAGATCGGGGTCACCAGAGAAAAGAAGGACATGCGCTTTGTTATGGCTAATGGTGAAGTCGTGACTCGCAGCGTTGGTTTTGCGATAGTGCGCGTGGGCAGGAATTTCACCATAGATGAGGTGGTTTTTGCCGAGGCCGGCGATCTGATCTTGCTGGGCGCCCGGACTCTGGAGGGGCTCAATCTCACTGTCGATGCTGTCAGGAAGAAGCTTGTTGCGGCCGGTCCGGTGCCGGCTGCCTAAACCCTGCGGAGCAACTCACTATGCCGGGCGACGCGGCAAAAACGCCGCCAGTGTGCTTCGTCGTTAGCTTAGAACCTGGCGGCTATTGCTCCTGGTCGGAGGCTCTTTTAGCCGGTCCGAAGCAGATGAAGGAGACGAATATCAGGGCTGCACCGCAAAGGAAGAGGAGTATTCGCTGGCGGGGCTCGCTGCTGCGCACAAGCCACGTGGGCATGGCGGGCTCGTTTGGCTCTTGGTCGGCAGTGTCGGCGAGCGTCTTTTTGGCGTCGGACAATTGGGCAGCGGTTGCCCTTGGATAGACGGTGTTGGGGTCTTCATGCTCGGCGCCGATAGTGGCCGGTGCGATGCGCCTGATAAGATTGGGGTCATCTTCCAATTTACGCAGCAGTGCGTCATAGTCGGCGTTGAGGGATTCGAGGCGATCGGAAAGACTCTTTGCCTGGTTGAGAAAGTGCTTGTTTCGACAGTATCTGACCAGATCATCGCAGAGGACCGAGCCGCCGACTGCTGCGGCACCGACACCAAAGAAGGCGACAAACAAAAGCGTGCGGATGATGTTTTGCCCTTGCATGGTCCAAATAATACTACGGCCAAACTGTTTTCAACAGATTCCTCCACTTCGGCATGACTCAGTCGTGCCTTCGGTCGGAATGACACAGGTTAAGAATATTATACTGACTTTTCAGAAACGGCACTACATACGCGATAACGTCTCGTAAACTATATTCGGCACTGGGCTGCGATGTAGTACAGAAAAGGGGTGAAAAAATCACGGCAGGTGCAAATACTCCACTCCATTGAGACGATTGCACCTGCCGAAGCAAACTTAGAACCTATCCAAATAACCCGCTCTATTGTGGCCGGCTGCAAAGCCCGACGCGTGCGTTGTCGGCCAAAAACGTCCTCAACGTGGAGCAAACCACGCTTCCGGGCGTTTTTGGCCTGCCGCCTTGGCCTCGGACTTTTCGCTCGGCCTCGTGACGACCCGGTTATTCGGATAGGCTCTTAGTTTTTCAATTCTATTTGAACATGAAGCCGGCGTATCGAGCGGCCGGGCCGAGGTCCTCGTTTATTCTGAGCAGCTGGTTGTACTTGCAGATTCTGTCGGTTCGGCAGAGCGAGCCGGTTTTTATCTGACCGACGCCCGTTGCGACGGCGAGATCGGCGATAGTGGAATCCTCTGTTTCGCCGCTTCTATGGCTTATGACGGCGGTCCAGCCGGCCCTGCGAGCCATATTGACGGCCTCGAACGTCTCTGTCAGTGTGCCTATCTGGTTGAGCTTTATCAATATGGAGTTTGCGCAGTCGAGCTTGATGCCTTTTGCCAGGCGTTTGGTGTTGGTTACAAAGAGATCGTCGCCGACCAACTGGATCTGGCCGCCGAGTTTCTTATTCAATTTCGTCCAGCCGGCCCAGTCATCCTCGGCCAGCCCATCCTCGATTGAGATGATCGGGTATTTGTCCACCCATGCGGCCCAGTGCCTGACCATCGCATCGGAGGAGACCTTTTTCTTCGGAGCGGACTTGAAGAATTTATATGTCTTTGTTTTGTTGTCGAACATTTCGGTCGAGGCGGGGTCGAGTGCGATTGAGATGTCTTGCCGCACTTTGTAGCCGGCTTTCTTGATGGCGGTGGTGACGACTTCGAGGGCCTCTTCGTTGGATTTTAGCGAGGGTGCAAAGCCGCCTTCGTCGCCGACCGATGTGGAATAGCCTTTTTTGGCGAGGACCGCCTTTAGCGTGTGGAAGACTTCTGCGCCCATTTGCAGTGCCTGGGGGAAGTCCTTGGCGCCGGTTGGCATGATCATAAATTCTTGAAAATCGACGTTGTTGTCTGCGTGTTTTCCGCCGTTTAGGATGTTCATCATCGGGACGGGCAGGATATTCGCGTTGCATCCGCCCAGATAGCGGTACAACGGCAGGCCGGCCCAGTCGGCGGCGGCCTTGGCAACGGCCAAGGAGACACCCAATATCGCGTTTGCGCCGAGCTTGCTCTTGTTGGCGGTGCCGTCAACTTCGATCATCAGGGCATCGAGCTCCTCCTGGAGCAGGGCGTCCAAACCGAGTACTTCTGGAGCGATGATTCCGTTTACGTTTCTGACGGCGCCGGCAACGCCCTTGCCCAGGTAGCGTTTGGCTCGTTTATCTCTAAGCTCGACGGCCTCGTATGCGCCCGTACTGGCGCCGGAGGGCACGGCGGCCCGGCCAAAGGAGCCATCGTCGAGTAGTACATCAACCTCAACGGTGGGGTTGCCGCGGGAATCGAGTATTTCCCTGGCTGTCACATCGACTATCGTTGTGAACATCTCACATCCTTTCAGTATGTTTGTGAGAAACTGCTACTTTTCGCCGTATCCGGCGATTCTCTGCGAGAGATTACTGAGTTTCGGTAACCAAGTCAAGGGCGTTGGAGAGTTTTTCCGCCGGCGGGTATGGCGAGATATTCCGGTAAACGCTCGCGAGTGCAATATATGACGCGGGTATCGAATTGAGCCACCAGGACACAAAGGCACAAGTGGAACTTAGGCACGGATGCCCGGCCATTCGGCCCTGCTCAGGGCAGGCACTGCGCGGGCACAGGTTGCGCGGATTTGCACGGATTATGGGGGCGTCGGATTTTACCGCCGAGAACTTGGCGCGGCTTCGGGCCGTTGGCCCTGGGCCGCAACCAAAAAGTTCGTCCGCCAAGAAAATCTCATAACATATTGACAGTAAAGAGGTTGTGATTGGCCAGTGTAAAAAACGTGCATAAAAAACAA
>JAGMDR010000127.1 GCA_023128595.1 Planctomycetota bacterium
ACATCCTCTTCGATTCCGCCCAACTGGCCCAGTTCTGCTTCGACAACTACATCTCTGGCATGTGCGTATTCGACTACCTTCTTTGTCTCTGCAATGTTTTCTTCAAGCGGCAGCTTTGAAGCATCTATCATCACCGACGTAAAGCCGGCGTCCACGAATTGTCTGCACGTCTCAAAATTATCCCCATGGTCCAGGTTTATGGCGATCGGAATGTCCGGATTCTCCTCGACCACCACATCAATGATAGCTCTCAAATAGCTGATCTTCGCATATTTGCGTCCACCTCTGGAGACCTGCAGGATAAGCGGGGCCTTCTCTTCGGCCACACCATCTATAATACCCTGCGTGATTTCCATGTTGTTCACATTGAACGCACCGACCGCATAGCCATTTTTATAAGCCATCTCGAACATCTTTTTGGTATTCACCAACGGCATAGTGCTCTCCTTTACCAATCGACTATTTACTACTTGGTTCTTGTTGCGGAAACAGGATTTGTCATTCCCGCGAAAGCGGGAATCCAGTTTTTTGGCCCTGGCCCCCTGCTTTCGCAGGGGTGACATTAGCGGCTTTTGTTCTCCGCAACAAGTACGATTTATTATTTCCTATTCACTGTGTTCGCTGACTGCTGTCCTGATTTTTTTCGGCTTCTGTTCTCATTCTTTTCAATCGTCAATAATCAATAATAAATAATCAATTATAGCCGCCGCCCAGCTCCATGTACCTTCTCGGGCCAATCACCAGTTCCGGCACACCCGCGGGCCACAGACTAAATACTACTGAATGTTGGTCCAGCGACTCATCCGCGCTGTACGTAAGACCGAGGCATATCCTGTGATACCGCCTTATAAGCGTTACATCGCTGCGTATATTCGCACCGTAGTCGAAATCAAACTGCTGCGAGAACACCAACGTGTATCGCGGGTCAAGCACATAGGTAGCGGCAAACGTAAACGCATTCGAGCCCTTTTCGCCGAAACCACTATCGACACGCCTCAAATATCTACTGCCTATATAATAACCTAAATTGGGCCAGCGCAGGTGCGAAAAACCAATATTAAATTGCTGCACCACTCCACTTTGCATGTCAAAATTCATATCGGACAGTACCGCGGTCGTATCGCTCATGCGCCAGATATAGTCGGTGCTGAAATAATTGCGCCTCGGCCCAAATACATCGCTGCTGCGTCTATCCTTGGGCGGTGCCATCATGCTGTACCTATTTACGAGCGGGATATACGGTTTGTTCCAGATGAACCGGTCCGGCCCACCGGCGGTATCACCCGAATCATTTACCCACGTAACGTCCATATCCAGCCGCATCCAGTCAACGGTCCGCTGTTTACCCGCGGGGCCTCGCCTGGTCTGTAATCGCTGAGAAATACCCACGTTCAATGTATCACGCTGCTCCACAACCGAGTCGCTCTGAGCATAGCCGACGGCTGTCACGTGCGGCTTGATGACGTGCCGCAACTGGTTCAAATCCCAAAAACGCGATTTGGCATCGGGAAAAACCTTCCAATATGGTTGCGCTGATGCGCGCACGCCAGCTTCGCCGAGCCAGACTCCATCTTTGTCGTCCACAGTCGAGCCGTCGATATCCGTCTCAAAGCCGACACCGTCCTCGTACCCTAACGTCCCCGCCACAAAAGGCACGACTTTCGACTTGCCAAGCCTCACCGGCATATCGACCTCGTTCCTCGTCGATGCAAACGTGAAGAAATCTTCTGACATCGTGTCGTCCTCGGCCAGACGCTGACGGAATCGGCTGAGCTGGCTATCGCTGTAAAAGGTAAAGTTATCGTCAAGAAACGACTGACCCGTCCAGTGAAACTCCGCGCTGGGCAATTCTTCCACCTTATCAACAAAATCGTTCAGCCGCCATTTACCCAGCAAGGCTAATGCCCAGTTGTCTTCCAGCCGCTTCACGTGGACAATCGTTTCCTGCTCTTTGTCTGTGTTGAATTCACTGCGATAATACTGTTCTATGAAATTCGGATCAGATGCGTAACTGGCCTCGGTCGTAAACTGCCAGTTGTAAGGCAGGAACTGCCTGTGCTGCCAGCGGACCCGGCCACGAAGCTCACGCGGCGGCTCGAGGCCTCTTCGGCTGTCGTCCCTGCCAAGTCTGTCTTCACCGTGGTCGTCGATTATATAGCCTATCATCCTGCCGAAGTAATTCTCCCGTTCGTAGTTAATTTCCACGCCACTACCGGGCCCGCGCTTGCTGTAATAGTCCAGCGAAACGGTGCTCTCTGTTCCCTCTGGCTCGCGCAATCCTAACAGCCGGGCCAGATGCCATCGCGTCTCAAGCGATGTGCCCCACGTTCCGTCATGACCGGCATGCACGCCTTTGAGTGGAATATCAGGCCGCTGCAGATTACTGCGCACGGAAGGCCAATAGAAAATCGTCCTATCATACATCTTAAAACGCACATCACGCATCTGCACGTCATAACTACTATCGGAAATCCTGTCGCCTTGTTCGTCAATAGGGGTCGTATCCGTGATAATTACATTCGAAGCGTTGAGTGAAATCTGGGGCACATAGAATTCGCTGGTTGTCAAAGTGATATTATCAAACGCAAATTGATTCGCTGCGAGCTGTCTGAGTTTCGGTGCCCTGACATAGATCGGAATCCCACGGGACACATCGAAGTTTCTCATCACGACATTTGACGCCAGCGCCTTTTTTCGTTGGAAATCGTAGTATATTTCCTCGACCCGCGTTGTCCGCTGGCCTTGTGTCATCACGACCTCGCCGGACATATATATTGCTCTTATGGCGCCGCTGGTCAAAATATCTTCGACACTTGCTGCCTGCCGGGATTCTTGGTAGGCCTTTAAGGCTTCTTCGGAGTAGAATATGACCGCGTTATCAGCCTGCAACTCTACTAGTAGCAGCCGACCGGTTGTCTCATCAAGTTCCTGCCACGACATATAGATTCCGCCGATCGCCGTGACAATCTCTGCGTCCCTATCCAGCTCGAATTGCAGCGGGACCTCACCCACAGGCGCTATATTGACCGGATACCCGAAGCGAGGCTTTTTTTCTTTCGGCTCGGCAACTACTTTGGCGGGCTTTGCGGGAGCTATTTCTTCAGCCGGTTTTTCCTGCTTCACTTTTTCCTCCGGCGCCTCAGCCACGGGCAACTCTGCCTCCAACCGGAACTCCGGCTCGACAGTCGTAACCGCCGCAAGAGCCTTTGTGTATAGCTCGAACCCACGAGGGTCGGCAACCTCCTTCTTATCCGCCGTCACAAAAACTTCGCCGCTAACACCGAACCGGACCACCGTCGCCTGACCATCCTCAATAGCTGTCTGGCGCAAATTGGCGGTTTCCGTGGTTTCGGCTTTCTTGACCGACACATTGCCCCGCAGATACATGCGACCTTCATAATCAAGACGAGCACTGTTACCGGATTCGGTTTTTATAGCCTCCAGCCACGCCACGGCGGTATCGCTGGTAAATAGACCAGCTCCTATCGACATCGAAAATCCGTCCCGGAACACCAGAACGTGGACGGCAGCGCGGCCGGTCCTTAGCTGATAGATTGTGAGCTCTCGCCCGGCCAAGTGCAGGTCCTGGCTAAGCCCACCCTGGCCGCCCGGCTGGACATCCGCCGCCTGGCGTCCTTCAGGAGAAACCAAGTCCTCTCGGCCCAGGATACCGGGCAAAGCCGGCTCACCCAGCAGAGCTAAGAAACCCAGAATAAGTAGTCCCTTACTTCGCATACTAATCTCGTATCGCGTGACTAAGAGCTCGCAGAATCCAAGCCGGTTCACACTTGACGAGATTATAGCCGCCTCGTCCCACAAAGCCAGCAAAAATCGCCCTCATAGGACGACTGAGATTGCTTCGGTCGCTTCGCTCCCTCGCAACGACAATGGCAGATAACACCTTTGCTTTGTGACGGCTTTCCTGGTATACTATTATTATCGGCCCAGAAAGGCTGAACAGTCAGGCGTGAGCGTTTCCACACAAAGACCATTGGAGGCAAGACATGGCCGAAGAATACCCCACTTCAGCAAAAGTATACCCGACCACAGAGCTTGGAAAGCTCAGCATTATTGATATGTTCGCCTACTTCGAAAAGCACGGTGCGATGCGAGTCTCAGATCTTCACATCAAAGTCGGCGCACCACCCACTTATCGCATCGACGGCAGCCTCGTAAAACTCAAAGGCTCAACCGTAACGACCCAGATAGCGAAGCAGCTTATCTACCCGCTTTTGAGTGAAAAGAACCGGTACACATTCCAGAACAAGAACAGCGTCGATTGCTCCTATCGATATGGCTCATTGCAGTTTCGAATAAACGTCTTTAGGGAAAACGATGGAATGGCTGCTGCAATACGAGCACTATCGCTGGATATTCCAAAAGTAGAAGAGATCGGCTTTCCAAATAATGTCTGGGAAGATATTATCAACCGCAAACATGGCCTCGTGCTAATGACCGGAATCACTGGCGCCGGCAAATCCACGACTATCGCGGCGCTAATTGGTCGAATCAGCGAAAAAAGTGCCTGCCGAATTATCACCGTCGAAGACCCCATTGAATACATCTTTCAGCAGAAATACTCCCTCATCTCGCAACGCGAGGTCGGAAGGGACGTTGAATCCTTTCACGACGGACTGAAGGAAATGATGCGAGAGGACCCTGACATAATATTTGTCGGGGAAATGCGGGACCCCGAGACGATAGCCATGACACTTATGGCTGCCGAGACCGGCCACCTGGTCTTCTCCACATTGCACACGAGAGACGCTACCGGCACGGTGACACGCGTCCTTGACTACTTTGAAGCCGGCCGGCAGGCAGAAGTCCGCAACCAGCTCTCACTTGGGCTCGCCTATATTATCAGCCAAAAGCTTGTCCCTAAAAAGGACGGAACCGGCAGGATTGTGGCGATGGAGATTCTCAACAATAACTACGCCTGCGCCAATCTGATACGGACCGGCAAAATAGAGCAACTTTATTCCCAGCTGCAAACAAAGACTCAAAACAGGCCCGATGAAAAAATGATAACGATGGAAAGTCATCTGGCAAGGCTCGTAAAAGCCGACAAGCTGGACCTGCTCGAAGCCAAAAAATGGGCCAATAACCTCAGCTCCTTCATAGACGCTATGAAACAGGTTTAAGAGGGTTCGCTTGTCATTCTGAGCGAAGGGTAGCGAAGCGAAGAATCTGGTTTTGAACATTTGATATTTGAATTTCGAATTTATACGCAATACGATAATATGACAATCCAGTTCAACTGCCCAAACTGCGATGCACTGATTGCCTTTGCCGACAAATACTCCGGAAAACGCGCCCGGTGCTCAACCTGTGGACAAATCCTTATAATCCCCTCCAGAGACAGCAAAACCCCAAAAAAAATCAAACCGCAAATCGAAAAGGCCGAGCCCCTCCCCGGCTTTTACCACGCCGTATTTCTCGACAGTTGGAAAATATTCCTGAC